>JBGOXG010000189.1:0-4461 GCA_041479025.1 Anaerolineae bacterium | reverse complement strand
GCTGGATTAGCGTTTAGAGCAGACCTGTTCATCGAACACAACACCATTTTTACGCCGCCTCACATCATGTGCAGTGGGCAGTGGGGACTGCGTAGCGCCCCGCTGAATTAGGTTTATATTACACCCAGACGGTGTCCCGTTCCCCTTTCACACTCTTGTGCTGAGCTTCGCGAACGCAAACCGTTGGGCTTTTCTACGGATGATCTTCGTGAATTAAATCCCAAAATTGCATGTCCGCCTAAATTTCATATACTGGATAGATAAGTCGCCCTATTCAGCTGCCTATCACAGGGTTCCAGCTGACATTGCTGCGCTCATCTGCCCACACCTCAGGTGCGGGTCGCTACGGGGATTACATCGCAAACCGTCAGGCAGTTCCTTATTCCGCTTTCAAATGCCATTACGGATTCTTTCGCGTCTACAATATAGGGACAAGTTATACCAGGAGGTCACATGAAATCCACTCTCAGGCTGGTTTTATTCTTTAGCATATTGTTCATATTAGGCGCAGCATGTTCCTTTATTGGGGATGAGACCTTCATTACCGATATCGAATTTTCACCGGATGGTACTCTACTGGCAGGCGGGGCTTCAAACAAGACAATCCGCATTTGGGATGCCCGTAATGGGAGAGTGCTCAAAACCCTGCACACAAACGATATTGTTGATTCCGTCGCATTTTCACCGGACGGTAAATTACTTGCGGGCGGAGCCAAGGATTTATCCGTTACCTTGTGGAATACGTCAGACTGGTCCAAAGTACATGTAATCCAGCATGAAAAACCGAATAACAGCGAAATACCATATGTTCCAACTGTCGTCTTTTCCCCTGATGGTCGTTATCTAATCATTTTGTCAAATATATTTGGGGTCGAAATCCGTAACACAGATAATTGGGACCTGATAAAAATTCTTGGAACTGACACTCGAGGCGAAGGAACGGTATCCGACGACGGCAGATATTTCGCAGTCGCGTCAAAAGATGGTTATACAGTGTGGGTTTATGATTTGAATAGTTTCGAAATTGTCTTCCTACCCCAGTTCGAAAAAAACAGCTGGGATCATTATGGTATTGCACTTTCACCCGATGGAAAATTTCTGGCTACCGGATCATCCATCCATGATGATCGCGGCACATCATTATACGAGATATGGGACATGTCATCCGGTAATGTCATTAAATCATGGACAACTTTCAGCTATGCAAGCACGGACCTTCAGTACTCGCCTGATGGGAAAATTCTTACAATTGGTGACTTCGATGTTACCTTTTGGGATGCCCAAACTGGCCAGGAAATCCAAACGGATCTGGAAAAATTTAATAATTCCAGGAGAAGCATTGCCTTTAGTATTAATGCTTTAGATTTTTCTCCGGATGGCTCTTTGATCGGAGCCGGGACGATGAGCAATGAATATGGGGTTTGGGATGTAAAAACCGGGGATAAAATCTGGGGAAGAGTGATATTAAATAAGTAATCGCGTTTTCAAATGCTTATCCGGGATTTTTTATGTAGGACGGTCGTTGTACAATCATCAAGAAGTTGAATCTGTGTCCGGAGGTTTTCAGTGTAATGAGCATTGTCCGCATCCACCTAGCTGAGGGTATCGCAAACCGTTGGACACCACTGTAATCATGAATTTTCGCCGAAGGTCTAATTGATTGATTCAAAAAGGAGCATGCTAAAATGAAAATCTATAGATCATTCAACAACTTTAATTCCAAAATCGACATCGAGCCTACACCAGATTCTGTCCGCAAACTTGTCGACGAATGCCTCAATGCAGCCTTGAACAGACCTGACCTAAAAGAAGAGCCGCCAGCAGAAGCGTGGTTTGAAATAAATGGTAGCAATTTCCGACTCTCAATTGGTATGCGGAGCAATGAGTCCAATTACGTTTACTTGAGCAAGGGAGCGCCTGAAGAGCTGCAAAAGAAGGAATCGAAGGGTATCTTTGGATCTCTCAAAGCATTCGCGAAAGCAGCCTCTGTTGTGGATATCACAGCCTCTTTGTCGAAGGACCAACTAGTCTCCTTCCTAGCGATAGTCTTTACCGATGATTTCGACAAGATGTGGTCCTTCCTACAACCCTACGCTCTGTAGTCGACCCATGGACGAGTGCCAAGGACAGGCAGTGGGGACTTCGTAGCGCCCCGCCAAATTGGGTATATACTACATTCAGGCAGTGTCTCGTTTCTCCTATGGGGACGATGTCCCGCTCCGCTCCGCTTCGAGGATGCTCCGCGATCGATGGGGAGTCCAAGTCCCGCCCACTGCCACGTACGCAAACCGTTGGGCAGCTCGTAGCTGTAACCATCGCACCAGTCAATCGAATGTGATGTTCTCTGCGATCAAGTGTTTTCTAAACCCTACTAATCACCATAGGAGCCAATTATGAACTACCGCCAAATGGGCCGCACCGGCCTGCGTGTCAGCGAACTCTGCCTGGGTGCGATGACGTTCGGGCGCGAGACTACCGAAGAAGACAGTATTAAGATTCTGGACCGTTTTGTCGATGCGGGTGGCAACTTCATTGACACCGCCGACGTGTATTCGGCAGGAACATCCGAAGAAATCCTGGGCCGCTGGCTGAAAGGCAAAAACCGGGATGATTTTGTTCTCGCTACTAAAGTCCGTTTCCGCACCGCGCCGGGTACGAACGACGTTGGCCTGAGCCGCAAGCACATATTATCTGGCGTGGAGAATAGCCTGCGCCGCCTGGGAACGGACTACGTGGACATCTACCAGATCCACATGTGGGACGCGGCCACCCCGCTCGAGGAAACGCTCGACGTGCTGAACTTGCTCGTGCAAGCGGGCAAGGTGCGCTACCTGGGTGCGAGCAACCTAGCGGGTTACCAGCTTCAAAAAGCCATTGATGTGAGCCGCGCCAATTGCTGGGAAACGTTCGCCTGCTTGCAGCCGCTATATAATCTGCTAGACCGTTCGATTGAGTGGGAACTGTTCCCGGTTTGCCGGAATGAAGGGGTGGGTGTGATTGCATGGAGCCCGTTGCGCGGTGGATGGTTGAGTGGGAAATACCACCGGGGCATGTCCGCCCCACCTGCCGGGACCCGAGTCGAAGATGCCGAAAAACACGGCTGGAGCGAGCGCTGGTCCGAATATGCCACCGACCGGACGTGGAATGTGATCGACGCCCTGCTTGCCGTCGCCGAAGAAACCGGCAAAACACCCGCTCAAGTAGCACTTAATTGGGTGTTGAACCGCCCTGGCATCACCGCCCCCATCATTGGCGTGCGGACGATAGCGCACCTGGAAGGCAACCTGGGCGCGACAGGGTGGGCACTATCCGACGAGCAGATGTCCAGGCTTATTCAGGCGAGCGATGTGCCGGTGCCCTATCCGTATAATTTGTTGAATAATTGACCAGTGATTGCTCCCGGTAAAACGAACTTGAAAACATGATGGTGATGGGTGCTGGCCTGCGGCCGCCCAACCCGGTGCTGTAGGCGTCGTTGCTTCACTACGCTCACCTGCCCAGAACGCAGGTGCGGGTCGTCCCTAAGGGATGCTGCGCGAGGGATGATATCCCCTGCGGAGACGATGTCGCAATCCGTTGGGCGGCTCTATATGTGATCTTTGTGAAATATATCCTAATATTGAAACATCCGTAGTTTAAACTATACTGATAATAGCCTTATGGTGTATTGACAGCAGAGTTTCACATATTTATCGGTACTTCACCCTGGGGAAATACTTGGTCATAGATTAGGTCATAAGGCACAGTTCAGCACAACAAACCGACTGAAATAGCTTGGAAGATGCATCGTCTTTACTTATTTTTGTTCCTATCCCGAATTACTTTCGGTGATTAGTATTACAGCGCAAGGTTGCGAGTGAAAAGCTCTAATTGAGCCAGCTTTTTCTTGCGATGTGAACGATAAGCGACGAAGTTCCGTTGTTGGTAATATCGCACACGATCTATTGCCGTTTGAATATCAAAAATAAATGAAGGCAAAACGCTACAAAGCAACAATCGAACTTGATAAATGGTGAGCGCAGGCGCTTGTTCTTGAAATTGAATTCTCAAACGCATCAAGAAATGATGAGCCAGAGAGACTAACAGCATATGATGATGCCATCCCATCCAACTGCGCATCTCGTAATGATCCATACCGACTTCGCCTTTGGCTTCTTCAAAAATAGATTCAATGGGCCATCTCATCCCGCTGATCCGCACAAACTCGTTCAGCGGAGTACTGACAGGAGCATTGCTGAAATAGTATTTGATCTCTGCAGGATCATCCAAATTACGGCGAATGATCAACCACAGCTCAGCAGCGGGCAAGCCGCCTCGCGCTTCGGTCACGCGCAGAAATGCAAAATCACAAACGATGGGACCCTGGCTGCCTTCTTTGATAACGGCTCGAACCCAATCTTGCTTTTGGATCTTCTTCACCAGTTGATTGACTTGAAGTGGGTGCTTCCTTGGATCGCTCAG
>JBGOXG010000120.1:0-6935 GCA_041479025.1 Anaerolineae bacterium | reverse complement strand
GGGGTGTGTGGATTGAAACAGAAATCCACGCACCACCAGGGCATCTCCCTGATAACGGGCTTCAATGCATTCAAGACTACTTTGAAGTCAATGTATCCCTTTCCAAAAGCCGTATGGGTACTTGTCTCATGGTTGTGGAGTGTGCCATCGGAGTCAATCAGATGCAGGTGACCGACCATCGCACTCAACAGGCGAGCGTATTCAGCTACACCACCGTTAAGCAATTCAGGGTCGCCCGTTTGCCTGGCTCCGACAACCGAACCCATATATGCATGGCTGGTATCGAATATCAGTTTAAAATTTTCGTGGTTTACTTCACTAATCACGCGCTGGACCTCGGATGGCTTATTAAGCCAGAAACCAGGTTCGAACTCCCAGACCACCTTTACTCCGGCCTTGGCAGCTTCTTCTGCAGCCGCGTGCCAGGTATTCGAAAGGCGGGTGAAGCGCGTTTCGTATTCGTCAGCGCGTAATGACACGGGAGGGCTGACTGTATCTACACGCAATATGCTGATGCCACAATTGGTGCAGAAAACCAAACTCTTGCGGAATACACTCAGATAAGTTTCTGGATCTACCTCCGCCGGGGGAACATCCGCAAAGGAAGGAGCGTACCCGGAAATGCCGAGCCCGTATCCTTCGATCTCTTTCAGTAGGTCTTTGCACTTGGCAGGTGTGTCGTAATCATCCGGATGAGGATGTGGACGGAACCCATTGATTTCTACGCCATCATACCCAGCTTCGGATATAAACTGGAGCACTTTCGGGAACGACCAAGGATCCTTAGAAAAAGGTCCAAATGAGAATGCCCAGCTTCCCAATGATAGTTTAGGTTTATTCATGGTTTCATCCTGCCCGGTAAATTCGTTAGTTTGACTATGTCATCTGACCAATGCTAAAAGGTCGACCTCTCACAATTTTGAAAACATAAGCGTGATCGCACGGCTTCTGCGTCATTGGCTGGATCTTCAGACCGTCTGCCCCCATTGACCACTTCAGGGGCGCCTCGACGCCTAACATGTGGACAGATCTGATCTCCTCGGGGTATAAGAGTTTTAACGATTGGATCGTTAGCTGTTCCTTGGGCCAGCCCAGGCAAATGGCATAGAGTACATCGTCTTTTGCTGTGAAGCGGACGTCCTGTGCGGTGTAATGGACTTCCTGGTCCTCCATAAAATAACCCGCCTTGGTCATCTGGGTCGGACCTTCACCATAAATCATCCAAGGGGTCGTGTTATAGATGGCCTCACCATTAACTTCCAGCCACTTACCCATGCCTGCCAACAGTCTTTTAGCCTCTTCTGGGATGCTCCCATCCGGTTTCGGCCCCACATTCAAAAGCAGGTGACCGTTCTTGCTAACGTTATCAATGAGATAATGGATGAGGATGCTCAGCGGCTTATATTTTGCTTCCTTCAGATATGACCAGCCATGGCCGTCATCTACTGTGGTATCGGTAATCCAGTCATGGTAGGTCTGGTTGTCGAAGCGACCCAGTTCCAGGTCTACTACCCCGGCGCCAGGGACGAGATGATTCCATTTATAAGTCACGACCACTTCCTGGTCCCTTTCGAGGCTTTGGTTGTAGAAATAGGCCAGCATCTCACGCTTGTAATGCTCCTGGATCCAACGGAGACCGTAATCAAACCAGAGTAGATCGGGATGGAAAAGATCAATAACTTCCTGGGTTTTGCCGAGCCAATTGTCCAAAAATGCATTGCTGGGTTTATCTTGTAAATCTCCCTGTAATTCCCAGTCTTGTTTCACCTTCTCGGCAGCGGGCTTGAGGTTTGCCCACTCCTGATTGTGTAATTGTCCATATAAACCTGAATATCGGGGGTCCGATGTGTCAAATTCTGGACGCCAGTGGGGGAAGTACCACCAGTTCTCAGCGTGGTGGAGGGCGACCATGAAGCGCAGGTTCTGTTTGCGGATTGCTTTTTCCAACTCGCTGACCACATTGCGCCTGGGACCCATCTTGGCCGCGTTCCATTCAGAGAACCGTGTATCCCACATTGCGAAGCCATCGTGGTGCTCCCCTACCGGCCCGGCAAACTTCGCTCCGGCATGCTTGAATAATTCTGCCCATTCATCCGCATCGAATTTCTCGGCCGTGAACAATGGGATGAATTCTTTATAGCCGAATTTCGAAGGATGGCCGTAGGTCTTGAGGTGATACTCGTACTGCGGCGACCCTTCGCAATACATAAAGTGGGGATACCAGGTTCCATTGGGCCCATGAGCCGGAACTGAGTACACTCCCCAGTGGGTATAAATACCAAACTTGGTATCTTTAAGCCATTGGGGGGTAATATGAGTCCTGAGTGAGTTCCAGGTTGGTAGATATCCTGGCTCCATCTATAACTCCTTTGGGAACGAAATTCCGCGTATGAGAGTCGGCACCTTTCAACAGGATGAGATGAGGTGGAATGAAAGCTGATCAATTGAGCAAGAATTGGAATGCGGCCTCATTGAATTTCTCTAGATCTTCCCAGTGGTGGATATGTCCCCGGCCATGGAAAACGAGCATCTCCGAGGTAGGCAACCGCTCGTGCATCTCAGCCGTCAATCGGAGGGGTGTGAAAATATCAGCCTCCCCGACGGTCAGGAGGACAGGAATGGTGATCTTGTCAAGCCGGTTAAAGCTATTGTGGGTAGTGCAGGCAGCGCACTGGGCTTCAAATGCATGCAGCGGCATGAAGTTTTCTTGAGCTTTATTTTGGTCCAGGACCATCTTATCAAATTGTTCTTCGAAATAGGCTGCTGAAGTAATCCACAACTGCAGGAGCTGTGTAAAATCGGCTGGTGAGGCGATTGCGCGCATTTTCTTGAAGTGTTCGAAGACAGCATGCATGTACCTGTCACAACGCGACCATGAGCTGATGAGAACAAGGCTGTGAACTTTCTTGGGGTAGGCGAGCGCTAACTCCTGGGCGATAGCGCTTCCCATGGAGATGCCAGCCACCCTTGCATTTTCGATACCTAATACTTGCATCAATCCTGCTGTGTCGTCCGCCATTATTTTAGTGGTATAGGGACCTTGAGGCTTGCTCGAACCACCTGCGCCCCGATTATCCATCAAGATGCAGCGAAAGCGTTTCTCGAAAAAGGTGGTATGCTCCTCCCATAGACCGCCGGGGGCTCCTAAACCCATGATCAATATGAGTGGATCACCGCTGCCTCGTTCTTCGTAATGGATCTTGATCCCATTTGAGCGAAGGGTTGGCATATTACCTCCTTGATAAAGGTTCTACCCATTCCCGTTGGCTTGAATCGGCACTGTTACTTCTCAGCCTGTGTTGAGTTCATCGCCTTTTATGATGTGAGCGACATAACTACTCAGGCAACTGGCCTGTAACCTCCATTACCAGGTCACGTAGGTATATAAATGCTTCTGAGCAGTATCGCGGCAGGTTTTCAGGATCTACAACCTCCAGCTCAACCGCGAGCGCTCCTTCGTAGTTAATACCATGCAGTTCCTCGATATACCCGCGCAGGTCGATCTCCCCTGCACCCAAAGGCACGGACTGAGTCCCGATATGATCCTTTACGTGAAAGTTGTAGATACGTTCAGGAAAACGATGGATCAGGTGCTTCCAATCCACCCCGGCAGCGTGGAAATGCCCGGAATCGAGCGTGATGCCCACCCTGGGAGACTCGATCTGGTCGAATATGGCGGCGTAGTCGTCGATGTCCTGGATTTGTGAGCCGAAATGCGGCTCAAGAGCCAGCCTGACCGGCAGATGCTCGACCAGCGGTAGCAGTGCCTTAATCCCGGCGATGGTGGGTTCGAGACCTCCCTCGCGACGCGGGCGCCCGGTGATCACCACCAGCGGGCTGCCCAATTGGTGGGCGGCTTCAAAAAGCCGAGCCCGGTAGCCGGCCGCCCTCAGTGCGTCTGCCAGCGAATCAGTTGGGATAGCTGCTCCAAATACCTCTGTGCAGCGCTTAAGCCCTGCCTCTTCTGCGCTGGACTTGATCAGGTCGAGATTGACCCAGTGCGTCATTCCCGGCCACCAGAAGAGCGCGCTTTGCGCTGCCCAGGCTGTGTAACCGATCGCCGGCGCCAATGAAAAGCATTCCTGGATCTCGTCTTTACCGGGAATTTTTGTCGCGCAGGTCGCACACGAAAGAATAAAATTGCTCATCTTATCACTTTTCCCTCATTCCCACGGTTTAACCACTACCTTGGCGCACTGCCCGTTGGCCAGCAGATCGAAACCCTCCTGGATGCGGCTCATCGGCAGCACGTGACTGACCAGCAGGTTAATCAGCGGTGATTGCTGGATCACTTGCATCACTTGGGGATAATCCCCCAGGTTATACAGCCAAGACCCCACCAGGGTCAGTCCTTTGCGGATCAGGTCCGGGCTGGCGCGAACGGCCAGTTCGTCGTTCGATTCGCCGACAAAAGCCACTCGACCCCGGCGGTGCACCGCATCTATGCACAGGCGCTGCGAAGACAGATTGCCGGAGCAGTCTACAGCACAGTCCACCCCTCTCCCGCCGGTCAAACCCTGTATTTTTTCAACTAGGTCCGCCTCGCCAGGATCGAAGACGGCTTCAACGCCCATCTCCAACGCCCGTTTTTTTCGCCAGGGTACCGGTTCTACGCCAATCACCCGCGTGCCGCGGAAGCGGGCATTCACCACTGCCCCCAACCCAACCGGCCCCAGCCCGGTGACCAACAGGGTATCTGAGACGCCTATCTCAATCGCCTGGAAGGCACCAAAAGAGGCGCCGATGCCATCGATCGCCAGCGTGGCGTGCTCGTACGATACACCATCGGGGATAGGCAGGAGGCGCCTGTCCGGCGCAAGCGTGTATTGCGCAAAAGTTCCCATACCGACCTTCGAGCCAATAAACTGCTCAAAATCGTAATTGTTCTCGCAGTAAACAGAGTCCCCTACCAGGCACAGAGGGCATTTTCCACAAGGAAAGCCGGGCAGGATGACTACCCGTTCGCCGGGCTTGACCAAGCCGGGCTGGGCGACTGCGGCGACTTCTCCCACACCTTCGTGGCCGCCAAGCTGGAGGGGACGCCCTACTAGGTAGGATTTGTATTCGGTGCACAGGGCTGAAGCATGCACCTTGACCAGTGCCCAATCTTGCTTGGGCTGCGGAATGGGTACCTCGACCAGTCCAGCCTGACGTTCTCCCAGTATGACTGTTTTTTTCATCACACCTGATTCTTTTTAGAGTATGGGAAATAAAATAATAGCCGAATGGAGTAATTAAACGTTTATATAAACGTTTAAATGCATTTTAGCACGACATTTTGTGAAAGTCAACTTAGAACCCACGATGAGCCTGTAACACACACGGTCGGCGGATTTTGGTTACTTGTGGAACAAAGAGAAGTTGATATACTGAAACAGTCCATTAATTCAATGTGACTTTGGTTGTCCTCAAAATTATTATAAAAGGAGGAACTGAACTTGTTTGATCAATACTTAGTTAATTTTTGGTGCAAAACGAATACGACCCAGTTTGCAGCTTCAACGCAGTAAATAATCGGAACTTTAACAATTGCATACACTTCCAATTACGCTCTTGCCATCACGCGCAGGTTGGCGGAGATCACACCCCCGCCAACCCAGCGCTCAAACCCGGTCCGCCCATGGTTCAGGCAGCGATCCAAAGCATGGGAACGTTTCAAGACGCTGATCCGTCCTTCCACGCCTGCATGCCATTTACGACCTTCCCGGAACCAATCCTGGGCTTCATATTGCTGGCGCTCTTTCGATCGGATTACGATAACCATCGTGTATGAAATACAGTCAGGATCCACCTAGCGCTTGGGGGTAGCAGCACACATCCTGGAACAGGTTAATGGATACACCCGATGGCCTGGCTGATAACCTCTTCGGAGATCAAAAACAGCGGATCAGCAATGCGCTCCAGCGATTTAGCCAGCTTAGCCTGGTAGTCGGAGTCAAGAAAGGACTTTTCAAACGTTTCCATATCTGGAAAATAGGCCTCTGTCATGTAGCGATAGGGAGCTTCTTTTCTTTGCCAGGAGCTTTTAATGATGAAGAAATCACTTTTGATGATGCCGGGTATGGACATATTGTCTTCTTGGTGTTCCGTAGTGCGCCACTTGAGGAATTCTTCATGATCGGCCCCCGGTGGTAGATTGTAAATCACAGTAAGCTTGACCATTATTTCCTCCAGTATTCTAGTCTTTGATGACTAAAGAGTGATCAAACCCCGCAAGGCGGGTCTACGAACCAGGAAGCTCCCCCCTTCAGCGGTGGAGTAGTTCACGCGTGTGATGCACGTTTGTCCAGCCCATAGTATCGATTCGCTTGTTCTTCGGTGATGTAGCCGTTTTTTAGATCTTCCTTGACCAATTCCAGACTGCGCTGCATGGGGTTCCCCCACCCTGCGCCTGTAGCCGTCATGACGCGGATGACATCATCCGTGTTCAAGGTCAAACCGCTGACCACCGAGTAACGCTCTGTGGTGCCGTTAGCTCGGACAATCAACACATGGTTGGGTGATCCCTGGCAGCCGCCTTCCAGAGGCCAGGGCGGGACCTTCGACCGGGTGTAGGCAACGGTCAGCCAGGCATTGTCGGATTTGATGCGATAATCAATCCGCACACCCTTGCCACCCCGATGCAGGCCTGCGCCGCCGTCCTCGTCATGAAAACTGAGATAGTCCACCGTCACGCCATAGCGCGCTTCGGCGACCTCGGCCGGGCAATTGTACGTTTCACCGTGCAAGGCAGAGAACTGCCCGGGGTTGCCATCGGCAAGCGGGGATCCCGCCCAGCCGCCCAGCTCTGGCTCGATAACGGCGTAGGCCCGGCCGGTATCGGGATGGATGCCGCCGAAAAGCGTGCCGCAAACCGAGGCAAAGCCCCCGGCTGGCAACCGATCAGGCATGTGCTCGGCCAGACAACGCACGATCACATCCTCAAGCCGGATCGT
>JBGOXG010000227.1:0-3414 GCA_041479025.1 Anaerolineae bacterium | reverse complement strand
TTTTGTTACAAATGCGGGTTAAAGTTGAGTTGACTTCTTCAATTATTTGAGTTGACTTTTACCCCCCGACTTGTTGCTCAATCCCAATGGCTCCCTTTCCATACTTGGGAAAATGCCCAAAAAGGGAGAAGATTAGGTAAAGGCTAAGGGGCCGGGAGGAAATCATGGGGATTGACTTTGCCGGCACTGGTATTCATCAACTCGAAGTGCAGGTGCGCGCCTGATGAATTACCCGTGCTGCCTATGGCTCCGATGACCGCTCCCTGACCGACACTTTCACCACAGACTACTGCGATGGAACTCAGGTGGGCGTAGAGCGACTGCCAACCATTACCATGATCGATCATCACCATATAACCATAACCATAATCGTTCCAGCCGGAGTAGACAATTACTCCTGCGTCTGAGGCGAATACCGCTTCTCCAGTGTTTCCAGCTAAATCGATACCACGGTGATTTATATCTGGACTGTAATCGAAGCCTGAGAGATAGTGTTTGGCTGAAGGCCAGATAAACGAACCAAAGCCCACCGCACCATCTGTAATCTTTCCGCATGCGCCAGCGCCCAACACCCGGGCGATGCCGGGATTTGTTCGGGTTACACCGATCGGGGCGCTCCAGGAGATGAACTGGCGCTTGCCTCCCGGGACAATCAGCCATGTTCCCACCTTTATATTGGGGTTGGAATAGTCGCCGATGGTCTCAGGGCTCAGATCGTTTGCTGGATAGCTGATAATGTCTTCGGGCTTGACGCTGAAAAATTTGGCGACACCGTTCAAACCATCACCAGGCTGCCACTGGTAGTAGGTCCCATTCACAGGGAGGATATTCAGTTTTTGACCAGGGCGCAGGTTGTGCGGGTCATCTTTGAGGGTGTAATAATTACCCCACAGTATCGTTTTCGGGTCTAGGCCGAAATTTTCAGCGATGCCGATGATCGTATCCCCGGCTTGGACTTCGTATTTGATGATTTCCTGACGTGGACGATCAGGGATGGTCGTGTGGATATTCGCTTCACGCCGGATACCGACCAGGGCATCCAGAGGCGTCTGCGGTATGTCTGACAGTATTACCGCCGGAGTGGCGGTTGATTCAGCTGCAAGGGCAGTACGAGGTTCGTTAACCAGCAATGTGTCAGCGTAAAAAGTTCGCATCAGCCAGACAACGCCGAGTACCAGCACGATGAAAGTTGCCGTTGTCCCAACGCGAAAAATCGCCTCGCCTAGACCGATATTGGTGAGAGTCTCAACCCACTTCGATATTTGATTGGTTTGCGGTTCAGGAACCTGTTGCGGCTCTGCCCCATCCCCCTGGGCAGACCGTTCGAAATCTTCCGGGGATTGGTTATCCATTTTTACCTGTATTTCTATCCAGGTTGACCATCATAACATGTGGAAAATGGAGCGTCAAGCGCGCTACCTGACGTTACCCCGTTAGTTTTCTTAATGATGGATTAGAAAAATGGACTGCTCCGGCAGCCACCAGGCAGATCAATCCACACACAAACGCCGTGGTCGAAATCCCCGCATTTTGCGCCAGCCAGCCGATAAACAAACTTCCGAAGGGGGCTACTCCTTGTAATGCCCATAAATAGGTGCTGAAGACCCTTCCACGCAGCAGGTTGGGTACGTTTACCTGAATAAGCGTGTTCATCAAGTTGAGCTGGGTGACCGTCCCCCAACCAAGGATCAGCATCAGGACCAGAGCGGGAAACAATTTATTGACGAACGAAAGCCCGATCAATGCCAGGATGAAAGCAAACTGACCGATGGTCATCAAGAAACCCTTGCGCTTGATCCCGCTGAACGTGGCCAAAAAAAATGCGGCAATGAGTGCCCCGATTCCTTGCATCGCGTATAAGGCACTTGTCCGTGCAGCGATAGCTGACTCGGTTTGTCCAGAAACAACAAGCACATCACGTGCCAGGGCTGGGATTTGCTGCCCGAATGGAAAACCAAAGAATCCCAGTAACGCGGCCAGGAGAATTATCAGAGCGATGGCCGAATTCTGAAAAATGTAACGCTGACCTTCTTTGAATTCTCCCAAAAAATTGCGCGTTTCCTCGGTTTTATCGGTGTGAAAGACTCTATAAGGTGTGCGTACAAACAATAAACCGATGATGACAAACAGGAAACTTATTCCATTTGCAATAAAAGCCCAGCCTTCACCGCCTCCCTGAAAAGCGATTAGAAATGGAGCAAACATCAACGGACCGAGCACGCGTGCAGCGTTGAATATGGTCGCCTGGAGCGCGATCGCATTGGGCAGGACAGGTTTTCCTACCAATTCCACTAACATAGCCTGCCGGGCAGTGATTTCTATCGCATTTGCCACACCGAGGATGAATGCCAGAATGACGATTTGCCAGATTTGAATTCGGCCAGTCAGTGTCAGGAAGGCTAAAGAAAAGGCTTGCACCATCATCACACTTTGTAGAACGATGACCGTCTTGCGTTTATCAAGCCGTTCGACGAACACACCGGCAGGCAGCGCCAGCAGCAGGGTTGGCAAAGTAGCAGAAAAGCCGATCAAACCCAGATCAAAGGACGACCCGGTCAGTCGGTAGGCAAGGTAAGCCAAGGTGGTACTCTGCATCCATGTGCCGATGAGCGAAATGAACTGCCCGACCCAGAAAATCAGGAAATCGCGGGAAGCCAGAGCAGGGTAGTGGTTTGCAATGGATTGTTTAAAGGACATCTACAGGAACTATACACTCCAGGCGGTCATTGGCCGGGCTGTTCACCAAGGTGGACACTGGATGTGCAGCCATTTTTTCCGAGGGGTAAGAGATCAGCAGTTTTTTTAAGCTTTCCGGCGTACGTACTGCAGGATCGAGCCATTGCGCGTATGCATCCGGAGGCAAGATCACAGGCATGCGATTGTGGAGTGTTGCCATCAGGCTGTTCGGTTCGGTGGTGATAATGGCTGCTGAGTTTACATTCCCTCCATCCGGTGATTGCCAGGAATCCCACAACCCGGCAAAAGCAAAAGGCAGCCCTGACTGGAGGCGGATGAAATACGGAACCTTACTTTTCGTTCCCGGCTGCTGTTTCCATTCGTAAAATCCATCAGTCAGGATCAAGCACCGGTGATACTTGAAACCTGATCGAAAAGCTGGTTTCTCGCTGAGGGTTTCTGCGCGCGCATTGATCAGGCGTGAGCCGATCGCGGGATCCTTCGCCCATGAAGGAATCAACCCCCAGACGAAAAAATCAGCAGCGTTCTTACCATCGTTTGGAATTGCGAGAATCGGCTGCGATGGGGCGATATTAAACCGCGGGGCATATTTTTCAGGGAAGGTGAACTGAGGAAAAGCATCCTGCAGGTCAGCCGGATCAACCGTAAGTGTAAATCGTCCGCACATGTTTGTCCTCTCACAGAAAATTAGCCGATGAATTCATAAATATACTTTCC
>JBGOXG010000202.1:0-4059 GCA_041479025.1 Anaerolineae bacterium | reverse complement strand
TTTAGGCGGTTTGTTTGCCATACTTTTCCTTGCTGTACCGTTCGCGTTGTTTGCGCAGATCATCCAAGAGCTCATCAACGCTCAGGCCCGCTTCCAGACGAATCCGTTCGATCTCACGAGCCAACTCAGGAACCATTGGCACCATCGGTACAAATACAAAGATTCCGTCCAGATCCACCAGGCGGAAGATTTTACCGGTTTCGATATTGTACTTTTCACGCAGTTCGGCTGGGAGCGTGACCACACCACGTTCTCGGACTTGAATTGTGAGTTCCATATCTCTCCTTTGTACGTATATCTGCCAATGCAGAAATACTGTAAGTACAGTATATCGGATTATTGCCCGAAAATCAAGTTTTTAATTTCAACTTCCATTTCCCTATGATCGCCAAAGAGGATAATGGTATAGTGGGGACATCTCACTTTGAGGTGTATGGATGAGCGAGTACCAGTACTATGAATGGCAAACCATTGACCGTCTGCTGACATCTGAAGAACAGGAAGAAGTGGCCCAGCTTTCCAGCCACATGGACATGGTCACTTCCACGCAGGCGATTGTCACTTACTCATGGGGTGACTTCAAGCATGATGCACGCAAGGTGCTGCTACATTACTTTGACGCCATGCTTTACCTGGCCAACTGGGGGACGCGCAGGCTGATCTTCCGCTTCCCGAAGTCCGTGATCGATTCTAAATCTATCCGGTCCTATTGCCGGGAAGATTTTTTGAGCCTCGATCTGGACGGTAGTTACTACACTCTTGAATTTTCTCTGGACGATGAAGAAGGGGATTACGACTGGGTGGAAGGTGAGGGTACGCTTGGTAAATTGGTTCCCATCCGTGATCAAATCATGCATGGCGATTATCGCGCCCTTTATTTGGGCTGGCTCAAGTCAGCTTCGCTCGAAGATCCGGACGAGTCCAACTCCGAAACCGAACCGCCCATCCCGCAAGGATTGGGGAAACTAAACAGTAGCCACCAAGCCTTCATAGAATTTTTCCGATTGGACCGACACTTGGTAAAAGCTGCCGCCAAAGCCAGCTCTGAGCTTCGCCCTGCCCCTACTGCTTCGCTAGCAGCAGCTATTGCCCATCTCAGCCGGGAAGAATGTGATGACTTTTTGCGCCAGGTCCTGAACAACGAGCCACAGGTGAGTGTGATATTACGAAAACGGCTGGAGCAGTTATCCGGTCAGCAGCCGCCCAGCCCGGCGCAAGGTCAACGAAAAGCTGGGAACTTATTTAAGGAAGCTGAGAAAATGGAACGGGAAACGCTGCGTCGTCAAAAAGCCGAGGCAGAACAGAGGCGGATCAATGAGTTGCTTAAACTGGCCGAACGAGAAGAACCCACCTGGCGTTGGGTCGAAAGCTTGATCAGGCAAAAGCAAGCCGGCCCGTATAACGAAGCCACGAAACTGCTGGTCAACTTGCGTGATCTGTCATTTACCAGGATCGTCTTCCCCAATTCCAAGAGAGATTTGCAGAACTAAAAAACAGGGTTGCCACTCGTCCTGCTTTACTCGCGAGGTTTGTACGTGCTGGGTTGTGAAGCATTATGCTGAAATGGCGGGGGTGGTCCCTGTTAATCCTAATGGCTGAGGACAATGGTGAGATTGCCGGCGAATGCCAGCGCGCCACTCTGACATGAGGGTTGTCTTTCCGGACCCGGCGGGAGCAGAGATCAGCGTAAGCGAGCCGCCCAACCCGGTCTGCAACCGGTTCACCAGTCGTGGACGCGGTACGAGCGCCGGGCGAACGGGAGGAAAGTAGAGCTTGGTAGTTAGCAGTGAATTTTGCAAATTTCACCAGCGTGGTTGCGAATTCCCTATAATCATAGCATAACCAATACAAAAAAGTCCCGCTTTTTCTGGAACTTTTGTTAGCGGCGATTTACTGGCCAATCTGAACTGATATGTTTTGCGTGAACGGCGTGAGAAGCGTTCGAATTTCCTTCCAGTCGTGAATGGTGGTGGCAAAGACCCAATTCTCCTGAGTAGAATATTTATTCTGGAAAGCAAAAATCCACCGTTTATGGCGGATTTTTTAATGCCCCCAAGGGGGTACTGTATATACGGATAATACAAAGGTGAGAGGGTGATGAATTGTCCTATTGATCTAAAAAATCCCTGTCCACGCTTTCGGCCAGCGTTCGACCACGACCTTCTTCTGGGTGAAGAACTCGACCACGTCCGTCCCCTGGCCTTGCTGCAGTTCACCCTGGCAACCCTGCAGTCCGCCGCGACCGGGCGCGAGGTCTGGCCTGCGGACGTCATTATTTGCCACCGCTTTTCTGGTCATAACTGGTTGATGAGCCTATACAAATTCTGAAAAAATCATCCTCTCCGCAGGGATCGAGTCAATTCCCCAGACGTCCGAATTGCAGATCGTTGGCCTAGACTTGACCGATCCGCGCCCTGTCAATAATCATTTTCCCGACTGGAACGAGCAGGAGAACATACAGGCCGGCCTGGATAAACGAATCTGTGAACAGTTCCAGTGCGTGGGGAATTCTTACTTCGGGGGGGAGCCAATAGGCTTGAAAGAGGACGGAATTGGCAATCTGGATGAATATCACCATTCCAATCCAAAGCCAGAGAGCAATGCGGCGCGAACCGGGCAAATTAAGCAAGATGGGTAATACACCCAGGAGGAATAAGGCTCCACGCGGTATCTGCATCAACAAGATAGCCCATAAGGGAGATAGTACTAACCCCAGGCTGTGGCTGGGATCTTCGTAATAGCTCTTCGTAAATAGAGACACAAGCAGGCCGATCAGGTAATAAATGGGTGGATAGCACAACCAGGCGATAACAAACCGCCAGGCAAAACCATCCAGTGTGCGTCCTTTATTGAGCAGGCTGCTCCAGCTTTCCGTTTGTGTACCGGCTTTTGGCCGCCACAACAGGGCAATCACCAGCGCAGTGAACAGGGCTGGGAAGAGGTCCGAAAAAATATTGGTGCTCATATTGGTGATTGGCATATACAGATATGCATCCAGTATATTGGCCAGGTAGTAGAGAATATAGTTGCAAATTAAGAGGGTGACCACTCGCTGCCAGTAGCTGAATGGCAACTTCTGAAAGCATTCCCCCAGCACGATTCCCATGGGAATCCCGGAAATGAAGAGCAGCGGAAATAGTGTGGTCGTGTTTATATATGATGGCACGATGGGTGTCGGCAGCCCCACCAGATTGGCGATGACTCCCCCGACAACCAAGCCAATAATAGAAACCAGAGCAACTACGACGCCCTTAATGAGATCGACGCCAGTCCTTCGTATGATTCGTGCTAAAAGGCTTATGGTTTTCATACAATCCTCCTGATGAGAAAAAACTATCCGTTTACTTGGTTGACTGAAACGAGCGTGAGATTCATATCCCGAATAAGGTCCAGAATGCCAAACAACGCAGGTGAGTCAGGCGTTTCAACAACCAGGGTGGTTATCCAAACGCCATCTTCTTCCACAGATGAGATATCCAATTCACCCAGCCAATGTGACCAGCTCGGATCCAGTACATCGCGTATTTTTATCTGGTACTTCATCAGCCCGGTTTCCTATTTCATTTGGTGATCCGAGATAGCAGCCACAGTCAGGCTGAAAAGCCCCTCGCCGAGGATGATGGCCTACAGCTCAAGCGTGGCAAAATTGGCATTGGTGAAGACAATAGCCAGCGCGGCCCTGCCCATAGCTACAGCCTTGAATGCCGGGGCTACTACGTTTCTAATATTCTTCACGGTATTCATAGTTATTCTTCTTTTTTTTATCTACAGTTGCATTATTACTTTACTAAATTTATGGTACAGGTTTGAATGTACATAAGTACAGGTCAGGTACAGTTCTGTCTGAAAATAAAATATTAAAAACGCAGCTTTAAGCCGCGCCATGGTGGATTGGCGATTACGATTTTTACTTTTGGGGTGGGAAGATAAATCCAAGGGTGCGAGCCTTGGCTATCGATTCGGTACGGCTTTTAACCCCAAATTTGCCGAATAGATTGCCTGTATGGAATTTGACCGTACGCACGGAGATACACAACTTTTGCGCGATCTCTTTGTTGG
>JBGOXG010000206.1:0-3923 GCA_041479025.1 Anaerolineae bacterium | reverse complement strand
TATGCAACGATCAGATACATATGTCCTGTACCTGAAGTCCGAAGCGGTCTAACAAGTCGCTGGAGCCGACCTTGCTGTCGAGAATCCTTTTGGGGCTGCTCTTGCCTTTGCGGCACTGCAAGTCAAGTTTGGTGACACTGCTGCAGCCGCAAGGCGGCTCAGCTCCGGTCGTTGGACGCTTACAGAGGAGTAAGTTACAACATGAATGCAAATGCCTTTCGCCATTTCTACGATTATCACTTCACTGAAAACCGCAAGATATGGGATAGTTATGTCACTCCACTATCCCATGAACAGTTCACGCAAGATGTGGACTACTCTCATGGGTCTGTTCGAGATCAAATCGTTCATCTCATGAGCGTTGATGACACATGGTTTAGCGGATTGCGAGGCGTCGAAATCCCGGAACCGCTTAATCCCGCTAACTTTGACAATCGGAAAATTATTCGTGCACACTGGGACAACGTTGAGCAGAATATGCGCGATTATCTTACAAAATTGCGGGACAATATGTTATTCGAAAAACCATTCGCAAATGGAGAAGACAAAGATCTTATACTGTGGCAAGTGCTTCTCCATGTGGCTAATCACGGCACAGATCATCGCGCACAACTTCTCAGATTACTAAACGATCTGGGAGTCAAGACAATGTCTCAAGATTACATTTTCTATGTCTATGACAACTTGTAGTTGCTTTTTCATATGTAATCACTGGTGCTAGTTGAATGAATATGGACAGATTCAAACTATGCCGCCCCACTTCGACGCCAAAAGCGTGATGTGTTTTCGTAAAACAGTCATGTCGTCTTGCAAAGTGCGCCCAATCATGAGTTGGACCGCTTAATTACAATGGTCAAGGTGGCTTGCTCTTTGAAGATGAACACCCCGTCGTTTTTCAAGGTCCTCTGGAGGCTATAACGCTTGGGCGTGAAGCCAAAGCCGCTCTATACAAAACACAGATTCAGCTACCAGTTAGATTTGCCAACTCTAAGCCCAAAGATTGGCCTGCGTTCCAGGCCAGCAGGATAAAGACCATTCGTCAGTTTGAACAAGACTTCATCGCTATCCAACTTAGCGGCGCAAATGAAGCAAACCTTGTGTATACTCTTGAGGGATATCCGGCTAAAAACGCAGAACTCAAGGTATTGGCGTCTATATCAAGTGGAGTAGCACCTGAAAAATTAGGGGGAAAAATTATTTTAGTTTATCGAGCGTGTTATGACCGGAGAGTATAAACAAGCGCGTTGTAATAGGCATAAGGCGGCTCAACCCGGCATGCAGGCGACGCGCTCCGCTAGACCAATCAGCGGCGGCGACCCGAACAGTTTTCCGTTTCTGAGCGTGAGCGGTATCCCCACCGCGCGCCCCTGATGCCCACCGTTAGAGTCCATCAATCCATGAGAAGTTGACTGATCAATTCTAAACGACACCAAGTTTAATATTATTCCCACAAGCTGAATGAAAATGGAAAAACTCCGGGCGGATTAAGATAAAACACATTTCAAGATATTTCGTGGAAAAATCCAGATAGGGTGTACTTCTCCGTGGGAGCACACGAAAAGACCGCTGCATGGCGGTCCTTTTTAATTTTACCCCCTTCCCTCCCTTGAAGGGAATCCGATGAAGTCTTTATGAACTGTTGCATTCCCAAAATAAATGGAGTAAAATAAAACAAACATCTGAATATATGTTCATATATCGAGAGAATATGCCCCATAAAAACAAACCTGTCCTTGATGAGCACAGCGCCGCCCACGTCGCGGAACTCTTCCGCGCCTTCAGCGACACCAGCCGGGTGCGCATCATGTCCGTGCTGGTGAAAGGTGAAATGAACGTCTCCGCCCTGGCGGCGGTGGTCGGCATCAGCGAATCTGCGGTGTCCCATCACATGCGCGGGCTGCGCCAGCTCCGTCTGGTCAGCGCCCGAAAAGAAGGCAAGGAAGTCTATTATCGCGTGGACGATCCCCATATCATTGAATTGTTCCTGCAAGGTGTGGAACATATCCTGATTGAATAATAGTTCATCATGAGCTTACCTGCCCGGAGGTTTTGATGAAACGTGCCACACTTGAAGTGCTCGCGTGCCCGATCTGCCACGAGCGGTTCACTTTCTCCGGAATCGAAAGCGACCCCATCCAGACGGGTAGCCTGACCTGCCCGCGCTGTTCTGTCAATTATGCCATTGTCGATGGGATACCTCATTTCATAAAAACTGATGAGCTGAAGGGGTTGAACCGTCGTTTCGCGATGATGTATGACCTGTATTCATGGCTTTACCGCGCTTTTTCCAGGATCGCCTTTGCCTATATCGGCATGAACGAGGAAACGGGTCGCCGCGAAATCACGGACCGGCTCGACCCGCAGGGAGGGCGTGTATTGGAAGTCTCCATCGGTCCCGGCGTCAACCTGCCGTATCTCATCCAGCGCCCGGACGTGGGCGAAGTCTTCGGGCTCGATATTTCGCTCGGGCAGCTGCAGCGCTGCCAGAGTTATGTCCGCAAGAAAAGCTGGGGTGTGGATCTATTCCTCGGAAACGGCGAGCAGTTGCCGTTCCGGGATGATTCATTCGAGGGTGTATTCCACGTGGGCGGCATCAACTTTTTCAACAATAAAAAAGCAGCCGTCGATGAAATGATCCGCGTCGCCAAACCCGGCACACGCATCCTCATCGCCGATGAGAGTGAAAAAGGAGCCCAGGGGTATGAAAAGTTCATCCCCGGCTTCAAGAACTCCTTTGGCGGAAAGAGGGATCCCATCGTGCCTCCGGTGGATTTACTGCCACCCGAAATGCAGGATGTGCGCGTTTACGACGTGTGGAACGGCTGGCTGTATTGTATCGAATTTAGGAAACCGTAAGGCGGGGAGGTCCCATGAAATCGGATGCTTTTCGTGGACAGGTGGTCATCGTCACTGGGGCATCGGCGGGGACTGGCAAAGCGCTGGCATTGCAACTGGCAAGCCAGGGGGCGAAGGTGGCGATTGCCGCGCGCCGAGCCGAGCGTTTGGAGCAGGTGGCGGCGGAGTGCCGCCAGCGTGGGGGTGAAGTGCTCATCGTTCCTACCGATGTGAGCGATGAAAGCCAGTGTAAAAATCTGGTGGAGAAAACGGTCGCTGCATTTGGCAGGCTGGATATGCTGGTCAACAACGCCGGGCTGGCGGCAAGCGCCTTGTTTGATGAATTCCCCGACTTGCACCTATTCAGGCACACAATGGACGTGAACTTTTATGGCGCAGTTTACTGCACCTATTATGCCCTGCCCTACCTGGAGCAGGCCAAGGGACGCATTGTGGCCATCTCCAGTATCAGCGGCAAGGCTGCAATTCCTTTCAATACTCCTTACATTTCAAGTAAATTCGCCATGCACGGTTTTTACGATGCCCTGCGCATGGACCTTGCCCAGCACGGTGTGAGCATCACGGTGATTTGTCCCTGGTGGGTGGTGACCGAGTTCCATGAAGCGCAAATGGACAAGAACGGTGTGCCGCGCGGTGCGCGCGGGCGAGCCATTTACACCAACAAAATGATGACCGCCGACCGCTGCGCCGAGATTACACTGCGTGCTGCGGACAAACGCCGTCGCGAGGTATTGATGAGCCCTGGCGCGCTCGCGGTCTGGCTCAAACTGCTTGCCCCCGGCTTCGTGGATTGGCTGGCGGTCAAGATGTTCCTCGAGCCAGTCATCCGCCGTGCCCGGAAAGGGGAAATAAAAACGTGAGCCGCCCCGCAATGTTTTTCCTGCTGGTGATTGCTCCCGCGCTGGCAATTTTGGTGGCATTGCTGGGGGTAGTGACGCTTCGCACCAACCCGTTGGGATGGTTTCTGCTCTTGGTGGGTGTTGCCTATGCCGCGGGTGTAGTGATCGTCTACGGTATCCGCAGGGAGCGTTTCTGGGAATCACCTTTGGGCGGGGCAACGACGCAGG
>JBGOXG010000079.1:0-10000 GCA_041479025.1 Anaerolineae bacterium | reverse complement strand
CGTCGGCTGGCGCAGTTCCATCGTTTGCCAATGCAATGTCTAGTCTGACAGTCCTCCTTTTTTGATTTTCAAATTCTAAATCGCTCAAAATATAATTGGTGTACACCGGAATATAATTTTCTACTTCGTTATTGTATCTTTCGATTTCTTACTGCGGTATCAAGTTACTTAGCGACAACGCAGTAATCATAGACGCGCTTTTAATAATATTTTGATATGAGTGAACCTCGTCTTGTACTCCTTCCTTTTTCCTCTTCGGAAACTTGCTCTTTATCTCGGTTATTTTTTCTGCAATCACAGATTGTCCTAAAAAAATGGGATGAGGTAAATTAATTGTGGCATTTTGCTTGCCATCTTCGTATACCAAAGATAAGTCTGGTGTTCGGGAATTTAACTCTCGTATTTGCTGTTCAAGCTGTTTGACTTTACTTTCATTTGGGTCGGGCTCGTCTGCGATTCGATAGTTTTCGGGCATTTTTTGTGTGTTAATACCCTGTCTACCTGCTTTAGTTACAAGCGCAAGACCTAAATCAGATGTCACCAGAACTATATGCTCAGCTGGCGCTTCTTGCCTGTTCATAAGAATGCTGGCTATTAAGTGGTCATCTTGAATATTGAAATTAAGTTGGTGGGCAGCAAAATCAATGATAGGGTCGCGGTCTTCAAACAAAACATCAACTTTTTCAGCTATCTTTACAGTTGTTCCTGAATCAAAAAACCCTGAAAGCCTTTTGATAGTTTCTCCCGCCCTTTTTTTTATTTGAGCACGTGGATGAGAATCTTTGTGTTTGTTTAATTCACGAATCGTAACAGGCGGAATAACAATTGTTGCAGATTCCGCTTTTACAATTTTCAGCCAGTTAATTTGGTTAAATGGTTGGTAATGAAGAAAGATATTTGTGTCAAGGTAGATTATTTTGTGCATTTTTCACTTATTCGAATAAAGAAGCATCCCAACCAAAATCTTGTATTAAAATAAGATGAGAAAATTATAGCATAGAGACATGCCAGCAGATACGTAAACCCAGACTGAAGAATCCCTTGACCAAAAGCGGGAGAGCATTCGGATTGCACCGGCGTAGCCGGCTCAATCCGAATGTATTTGCACCTTAGAGAAATGTCTAGACAGAAAGATTAGAACGATAGTAGGTATATGCGCGTAGATAAATTCGTGTATGTAAACCTGTCAAGGATTAATAAGAATGTCCCCTTTTTGCGTTTAATAGAAATGTCCCCTATTTGGAGACAACCGGGGTAATGTTCCATGGATGATTGGGACCAGGCTTGTGAGCCTTGCTCTGGTTGAGGAGGACACGATCGATCTGTTTGGCTGTGACCACTTCGGCCTGGCGTTTCTGCTTGTGGAAGATGGTGTAACCCAAGGGTGTGTCAATAGCCGCCCCATGTAAACCAGTGATAGCCGCCTTGATGTGTACCACCAAAAGGAGTGTGGAGGGGGGTTAGGATTCTGATTTTATCGGGGCTTCAGAACTTGATTTGTTCGAGGCAATTTCCTTTCTGCGGCTGCGCTGGCGGTAGCTATCGCCGCGGATAACCAGGGTATGGGAATGGTGGGTCAGACGATCGAGGGCTGCGCTGGCCAACAGATCATTGGCGAAGATTTCGCCCCACTCTTCAAAGGCGCGGTTGCTGGTAATGATCAGCGACCTTTTTTCATAGCGCTCAGTAATGATCTCATAGAGATCCTGGGCGGCCTGGGGAGTAATGGACTGCAGACCGAAATCGTCCAGGAGCAGCAGATCGCAAGACAGGATACGAGCGAGCAGGCGGGGATAAGCGCCGTTTGAACGGGCGATCTGCAGATCGTATAACAGGCGATGTGTTGGCTTGGCTATAACGCGGAATTTACGTTTCAGGGCTTCAATGGCAATGCCGTTGGCAAGATGGCTTTTCCCCACCCCGGTCGGTCCGCACATCAGCAAATTCTCGTGGCGCTGAATGAAGAGGCAGGAGGCCAGATCCTGGATCAGAGTGCGGTTGATCCCGGGAGCGGCTGCGAAGTCGAAATGGGCCAGGGTTTTATTGTTATCACATCCGGATAAAGAGAGCAGCAATACCTGCTGTCGTTGGCTGCGCCGTTCCAATTCATCATCGAGCAGCAAAGCCAGGAACTCCAGCGGCGCCAGTTGCTGATCCACTGCCTGGGAAACGCGCACATCCAGGGTCTCCAGGATGCCCGAGAGTCTGAGCTGGCGCAACTTGGGGGAAAGCGGGTGAGACATCAAGAGCGCCTCCCGAAGAATTCTTCTCCACTGCGGGCGAAAGCATGGCTGAGGGCAGGCTGTGCTGGTTGTGTTTCAGGCAAAGGCTCACGATCCAGAGCTGCATTCAAGATCAGCTTGATCTGCCGATAGCGCACATCTCCAAAATGGGCAGCGCGCGCACAAGCGGCTTCCAGACGTTTGGAGCCCACACTCTCTTCCAGTCGCAGGATGGCCTGCACGGAACGCAGTCGATCGAGCGGCCGGTCAGCCAGCAGCTGCTCCACCACATTCTGGGTGGACGGGCCGATCTTCGCTGCCAGCTTCTTGCAGTAATTCGGTGTGTGGATCAGGTAAGCAGCCTTGGCAGGGGGATAATCTTCCACCCGGGTATGCCACTGCCCGGGTCGGGTACTGCGCGGGTGGCTGGTGACCAAATCCTGCCCTTTGTAGATCTCCACGAAGTTCTCACTCACGTGCGCAGCCAATTCCTGGCCAATATACCCAAATGGCACCGAATAAAAGCTCCCGCTGATCACGACATGGCAATCCGGGTGGACCTTCACCAGGTGAATATTCATCAGTTGAAAGGGCTGCACAGGTAATGGCTGCAGGTGAGCTTTCTCGGTTTCGTGGAATAAATTCAGGGGTGCCTCGCTCGTGGTTCCATGTTTGCGAACCCCGGCGGTATTCAAGATCCAGTCTCTCAAATGCACGTTGCCAACCTGAATATCCACAAATTCCTGGCCTGCCCAAAAATTGCGCTTGACGTAATGCACCCCACTTTCCACCTTTCCCTTGTGCCTGGGCGTGTGCGGGATCGTTGGACTGATCAGAAAACCGTAGTACAGCGCCATCCGCCGGTAGGCCTCCCCCAGGATCGGATCATGCACCAGGGCCTGCAAAACCGCCGCTTTCAAATTGTCCGGGATCACCCGTTGCGGCACCCCTCCAAAATACTCGAACGTCCGTTTGTGCAGGGCAATCCAGGTCGCTGTCTTTTGATCAAAGACCAGCTCGGCATATTGATGGCGACTGTATCCCAGCGTGGCCACAAAGACATAGGCTGTCCGCAGGCGCTTCGTCACCGGATCATACAACTGGCCTACCGTCCCAAAATCAACTTGCATATCTTCGCCCGGTTCGCTGTGAACACGGATGAACGCTTCCGGCTTTGCGCCTTCCAGCCGGTGCACAAAGCGCCGAATGGACGAATACCCACCCTTGTATCCGTAGCTCTCTTGCAGCCGCAGCCAGATGGCCGTCATCTCAACCCCCTGGTTCACCCAATCCTGAATGGTTTCCCGGTATGGCTCTACCGTCGAGGCCTGCCGCGGAGCCTGCACCCCCGGCCCCAGCGCTTCCATCAATCCACCCTCGCTCGGCCGTGCGCCTGGCTTTTCCAGATACCCTTTCTCTTTCGCAATCTCGTGATATTTGCGAACCGTCCCACGCGAAATATTCATATCCCGGGCTATTCGCCGTTCGCCCTCACCCAGTTGTAATCGCCGGATGATGTCCTGTATGTGATGCATATGCTTCCTCTTCATGCTTTCGCCTCCAGTTCTTAGTCTGGAAGCATTGTGCCACACTCCGCAGGTGGTACACATACGGGCGGCTATGCCTGGTACCCATACGGGCGGCTATGCCTGGTACACATTCAGGCGGCTATGCCTGGTACACATTCAGGCGGCTATGCCTGGTACACATTCAGGCGGCTATGCCTGGTACACATACGGGCGATCATGCCTGGTACATATTAGCACGGTCAATGACATGGTATAAGCCGAAGAGGTGAAATCCAGGAGGACGCTGGATGAGAAGTCGGAGGAGACCATACTGTACCGATGGAATGCAAATTCCAGAATGGGCAAGACAACAGAACTTGTCCGGAGGGAAGGGTCTCTACTTCAATCAGCTTAGCGAGGAAGTAAGTGTCGATGCATGCCGAAAGGCCAATCACATCATCAACAGATAAAACACGAGAACTCCAGCGCAAGCTATACTTGGCGGCCAAGAGGAGCAGGGAACGAAGATTCCATGCGTTATATGACCGCATCTTCCGGCCTGATATTCTGTGGCGGGCGTGGGAAGAAGTGCGTCGGAACGGTGGGAGTGCCGGAGTGGATGGCACAACCATCGAAGACGTGGAACAGGAGGGAGTGGCGCAGTTTCTTAGTCAAATTGGACAAGACCTGAAAGCAGGGAAGTACCGACCGTCCCCGGTGCTGCGGGTATACATACCAAAATCAGATGGCCGACAAAGGCCGTTAGGGATACCTTGTGTGAGAGATCGGGTAGTTCAGCAGGCGTGCAAAATTGTGATCGAACCGATCTTTGAGGCCAACTTTCAAGATAACTCGTATGGATTTCGCCCAAAGCGGAGCGCACAGCAAGCGATCAAGGTGGTAAGAGAAGCTCTGGTGAGAGGTTGGTATGTGGTAGACGCTGACATCCAGAGTTACTTTGACACGATTGACCAGGAATTGCTGATGACTTTAGTTGAGCGACGGGTCAGCGACCGTCGAGTATTGAAGCTTCTCCGGCAATGGTTGAAAGCGGGTATTCTGGAAGCGAGGGAATGGAGAGCATCTGAAATAGGCTCGCCTCAAGGGGGTGTGGTTAGTCCCTTGCTCGCGAATATATACCTGCACGTGCTGGATATGTATTGGGCGGAACGATACTCATCCTTGGGAAAACTGGTGAGGTATGCGGATGATTTTGTGATTATCTATTCCAGTACAGGAGATGCTCAGGCGGCCTTGCAGAAGGTCAAGCAGATTATGACTAGATTGAAACTGACCCTTCATCCTACCAAGACCCGTATTGTGGATATGAATAAAGAAGGGTTCGATTTTCTTGGATTTCACTTCCGAAAAAGAGAATCCAGGAGTACCCATCGATTTGTGCCTTGCACGTGGCCGGGAAAGAAGGCCATGCAGGCGGTGCGGAAGAAGATTCATGAGAAGACCGAGCGGAAACGGTTATCTTTTACGTCACAAGAGATAATACAGGGTCTCAATCCGATTATCCGTGGGTGGCGAAACTATTTTCGTTATGGGAACAGTTCCGAGAAATTGCAGGAACTGGATCGATATACATGGCACCGACTGAGGCGATGGGCACGACTACGAAAAGGGTCGAGAGGACACTGGAATGAGCAGGTCTTCGAAGCTCTCATAAACAAGAACGGGTTGGAACACTTCTACCAAAGTGGAATATGCTGTGTCAGACCTTGAAAACCGCAAGAAGAAGATTGTCGGAGAGCCGGATGAGGGAGAACCTCATGTCCGGTTCGATGTGGCAGGGGATGGGCAACCTGGATATGGCAATGGTACTGAGGCACTCTCAGAAGAAATGGAGAGAAACGGGTCTGCCTTGCCTAAGTCTCAGGCACCATCCCCTGACCCTACCATTGTGCGACACATGGACCTTGGGACTATTAGATATGCGGGAAGCTTGGGACAGATGGCGTTATAATTGCAACAAATGTTCAGTTATTGTATGATACATCGACATATTTTTTAAAACCAATCTAAAGAAGTTTTTTTCACGGAGTCTGATTTGACGAAATCCCCCCTGCATTATGCTTTCATAGATGAGTCTGGAACTGTGGCCATCAATACGGATAGCCATTTTCTAGCCATAGCACTGGTTAGCACTGCCCAACCAAGAGCAATAGAAATGCTGGTTCGCAAGGCGCATAAAAAATTCGGTACCAGCCTGGCATCCGGCGAAATGAAAGCCGATGCATCTACCGAACAAACTATTGAACGATTCTTACGGATATTAGCGTCTGAATCAATTGCTATTATGGCCGTTGTTATCAACAAACAGATCATAGCGCGCCCCCCAGAAGATCTGGAAGATATATACCGCGCTGCAGTCGGGCAGCTGGTGCGTTGTGCTGTCGGCCAGTGGCCACGTATGGAAATCGTCCTGGATAAACGCTATACCGCCAAGCGATTGCGGTATATGCTAGAGCAATCTATCCGTGAGCAAATTACGGACTTGCCTCAGGAGGTCGTTTTAATCCACCAGGAAGATTCACAGGCACGTAAAGAACTCCAGGCCACCGATTATGTAGCCTGGGCTTTTTACCAAAAATATGAACACGGCGATAGCCGTTTTTATGATTTAATTGCTGAGCGAGTAATCGTGGAGAATGTTGTTGAGCGCAGGCTATGGAAAAACAAAAAAGCGGCTCACCCTGGGTCCTGATTTCAGTCTCTCCCGCCGCATTCCAGCGGCGGCTAGGTACACTCTCCGAGTGTCCGGGATCACCAGGCTTTACGATACCGCTTCGCTATTATTCTAGCACATCTAGCACTCTAAGTCAAATTTTCTTTTGAGCACGTGCGGACTTATATAGTGATGGCTTATTGAATTAGGAGAAAAGATCCCATGACACCACCTATCAAGCTTAGCCCATCAGACCTGACATTTCTTTGGGACGAGTGTAAACGTTGTTTTTACCTAAAATATGTTCATGGGATCACTCGTCCATCCGCCCCGTTCCCGAGCATATTTGGAACAATAGACAGACTGATGAAAGGATACTTCCAAGGCCGTCCAACCCAAGCCCTGGATTCCTCCTTGCCAGTTGGAATAGTACAGTTCGGGGAAAAGTGGGTCGAGTCTACACCAGTTTCCATTCCAGGCCATACCCTACAATGTTTTATCAAGGGGAAATTCGATTCTGTGGTAGCTTTCGATGATAAGTCATTCGGGATAGTTGATTTTAAGACTTCCGAGCCCAAAACTTCCCATGTTCACTTCTACGGCCGGCAATTGCACGCCTATGCCTATGCTTTGGAACATCCTGCTCCAAACAAGTTTTCACTCAGCCCAATCTCGAAACTTGGTTTGTTTATAGTTGCTCCCAATGCCATGGATGTGACGGCTTCTGGCCAAATTGCTTACCTGGGCGGTGTAACTTGGCTGGAGATCCCACGTGATGACGCAAGCTTTGTCCAATTCCTTAGCGAAGTACTTGGCGTCTTGGAGCAACCCACACCCCCAGCTGCAGGCGAGACTTGCCCATATTGCCAGTACCGCGAACATGCTCGTGAGCATGGACTATAATTCAGAAATGGAGGAGATATGAACCTAATTAATCTAGACGAAAAGACACGGAAGTTTACGCTCAATGAGGTAGAAACGGATATAAAGAACGACCGTCTCTACTTGAGCAAACGCCTCAGTGAGAAAGGGCGCACTGAGTATCCTTCGCTGTTACTTGATGCAATTCGATTCCATGATCCGACCTGGCTGGCTGAACAACTAGGCAGTCAAGGACGCATGGTCACTTTCGAAGCAAGTCATTCTAAAAAGGGAAATGTTTATGCCAAGCATACTCCTTTGAATGACAACGAGACACTCGCTTTTGGCGAGTTCAACCGGTATTACATCCGGGGGCTATGCCAAAGAGCAATAGACGAAAATGTTGAGCATCTTATTGTCTATCGTGCACATGCGGTTGGTGAGCAACGGTTAGAATCTTCCGTGTTAGTAGGGAACCAGATTAACCCGCAGGAGTTACTTGCAGATTTGCGGGAAAATGTTGGCCGGAATACGCGTCTAGGAATTCCTGGTGGACCTAATTCGGGGATTAGCGTTAAACTGCCGTAATTTATTTAAATCGCTCCATCTGCCTTCCCTTTACTCGTATTGAATGCGGCGATTCGTGATTTCGACCGCTTTAATTTTTCGTATTTAGATGTCGTACAACTACCCTTATACAAACAGATTATCCCTAAACCTGCCGGAAAATTCGGAAAACAAGAGCTTTATTGCAGAAAAAACATATCGGATAATAATTGCATCCCGCTCTATATGTTCGCGAAATATTATCGGAATGTTACTTATTACTGAGTTTTCAAGAATAAAAGGCCATAAATTATGTCATAATACGAGGTATGAGATCTAAGGGCACAAGCGAAACCTTGAACAAGCGACGAGCAAGAGCGCTGGAAGAACTGGAAGAAGGAAAAAAGGTGAGTGTGATTGCCAAGGGATATGGGGAGGGTAAACGTACCGTGCGTCGATGGCGACAAGAAGCCGAGCAACCCCGAAAAAAGAGTGAACGCGGCCCAGGCCAGCCGCCGAAACTGTCGCCGGAGCAAATGAAAGCATTGGGAAAAGAGTTGGAGCGCGGGGCCTATGCTCATGGGTATGTGGAAGATTATTGGACGCTGGAACGGATCGGGCATGTCATCTGGGAGTTGTACGGAGTGCGGTGTGCGACGAGTAGTGTGTGGAACATTATGCAGCGCCTGGGCTGGAGCAGTCAGAAAACACAACGAGTGGCCATCCAGCGCAATGATGATAAAGTGAAGAAGTGGAAGAGATATGTTTGGCCAAGGATAAAAAAAGTGGCGTGAGTTGGCTGCGACATTGATTTTTGAAGATGAAAGCGGTTTTTCGATAGTTTCGCCGCTCAAACGCTCGTGGTCGCGAAGAGGACACACGCCCACCCTGCGGACCAGCCTGAACCATCATCAACGCTTGAACTTGTTCGGTGCTTTATTGGTACAGCCGGATGGTAAAACGATTGAGTTGGCAACACGCTCATACCAGCATAGTTTGTGCGGTGAGCAAAACATCGAATTCTTGAAGCAATTACTCCGGCGGGTTCAGGGAGAGATCATCCTGGTGTGGGACAATCACTCCATCCATAAACGCAATATCGTGAAAGATTTTATCGCAACACAATTGCGTTTGCATGTGTACTACTTCCCGACGTGCGCTCCCGAACTCAACCCGGTGGAGTTCGTTTGGACACAAGTCAGCGAACATACCGCAGGATTTGCTCCGCATAATATGTCCGAGTTACTGAATTCTCAAAAAACAAAGTCCGAAGGAAAGGTACTTATGCGATAATAGGGGTATGAGACCCTATGGAAGCGATAAACAACTTGCCGAAAGGCGCGCACGCGGGCTGAAGCTGCTTGAGCAAGGAAAGTGCGCCAAAGAGGTCGCCGAGTTTCTTGGGCTAAAAGAACGGAGCGTGCGGCGCTGGCGCCAGGAAGCCAAAAGTCCGAAGAAAAGCGAGCAGCCGCGCGGCAGGCCCCGACACCTAAACGACGAGCAGATGCAGCAGTTGGAACAAGAGTTGTTATGCGGCGCCTATGCTCACGGATATGCCGAAGATTACTGGACGCTCGATCGAATTGGTCATGTGATTTGGGAACTGTTTGGAGTACGCTTTGGGTCCAGTGGTGTGTGGTATGTGATGGATCGCATGGGTTGGAGTAGCCAGAAGATGCAACGTTTGGCAATCCAACGCGACGAGGAGAAGATCGTCTCCTGGAAACGGCGAGTCTGGCCAAGGATAAAAAAAGTGGCGTGAGCTGTTGGCCACGCTGGTTCTTGAAGATGAGAGCGGCTTCTCCTTGGTCTCGCCGCTCAAACGCAGCTGGTCGCTTCGAGGACATACGCCCACTCTGCGGACCAGCTTGCAGCACCACCAGCGACTGAATTTGTTGGGCGCATTGTTGGTCAGCCCGGATGGTCGCAAGGTCAAACTGACTACACGTACGTATCGGCGCAGCTTGTGCGGTGAACAGGTGGTTGCTTTTTTGAAGCAGGTGTTGCGGAGCGTTCCAGGCGAGATCGTTTTGGTGTGGGATAACCACCCCATCCATAAGCGCCATCTCGTTCAGGATTTCATTGCTCAGTATCCACGCCTGCATGTCTATCACTTTCCAATCTGCGCACCAGAGCTCAACCCGGTCGAATTTGTTTGGACCCAGGTCAGCGAATACACTGCAAACTTT
>JBGOXG010000020.1:0-22043 GCA_041479025.1 Anaerolineae bacterium | reverse complement strand
GTGACGATATCGATGATATAGGGGTGGTCGCCGCCGTAGTTGAAATACCAGCCGTTGCCTTCGTTGGTGCCGCCTGGGTTGGGGTTGGTGTAGGCGTCATAGGTGTAGGCCTGGACATCACCACCGACGTCGGTGTCCGAGTTGGTGACCCGCACCCCGCCGGGGTTTGCGGTGAGCGCTGCCACGCTGGTGCTGTCGTCGCCCCAGGGGGTAATGGCGTGACCACCATTGCAGCCGGGTCCGGTTAATGGCCACCTGATGGCCAGGCCCGCCATGTTGCCATTGCGAAGCTCGTTGCCGATGTCCCGGGCGCCATTGGTGTTGGCCCAGGGGGCGCAGCCCGTGCCACCATAAACGGTGACTACGGTATACGGGTTGGTCGTCCAGGTGTTGTTAGCCGACGCCAGCCACCACTGCAGCGCTGCGCTGGGCCAGCCGCCGTTGGCCGTGCCGTATTGCGTGTTCATGTCGGCAAAGATGTCATCGGCCCGGGCCTGCACTGTGGTCCCGGCGCCATAGCCAGCGCCAGCCAGCATGTTGGCGGCATTGTGCATCCAGCAGGAGTTATCGTCTGCTGGCACCGGCAAGGGTTTGTCGGAATCGGGTGGCGGGTTCATCCTCATGTAGGGAGCTACTGGGACAGCAGTCGGGGTAACCGGCTGGCAACCGCTTACCAGGACGGCAAGGAAGGCCACGAGCAGGGCACTCCGTACCCACAGAGAAGGGAATGTAAGTTTCATCAGGGATCTCCTTATCTTGGTTGGTTTTGTTGCCGCCACTTCACCTAACCTGCTAACTGTTGCTTTCGCAACGAGCCGCCCAACGGTTTGCTTTAGTGGCAGTGGGATGAGTAGGCAAAGCCTATTTGGTGTTTTATCTCGAACGCGGAAAATAAAAAAACGAAACGTGATTCGTATGGTTTCGTTCTTATGATTACCAAGACCTTACACCCAGAGGGCAAAGGATAATGATTAAGTCCTGGATTGAAGTTCCGGCTATTTTTCAGATAAATATTTTGCTAAATGAGATGTCTGTATTATACAGACCCCCAGGATACAAAAGTGGCTTCAAACTCTGATTGATTTAAAGAGGGTAAGCAGCCCTTTCAAACTAAAATTCTGGATAGAAGAATTTTAGTTTGACATACTACCATCATTGATCGCGTCGGGAGGCTAATCTGCCGGCATCTGTATCCCGGAGTGCAAGCCATTCTCACCGGCATTTTATTTGGTGCATCCGCACCTTTTTCAAAGAACACTTAAGTCGAGATAGGCATTATTGCCTGCATGCAGGTAGGCAATTTTTCGCTTATCAGGATGATGCTATGCAAGCATAATTGGGAAAAGGGAGAATAACAATGAACACGATTGTTCGAAATACACTGATTGTGCTTGCCATTTTGGTGCTGGCAGCCGGCATCTTTTTTGCCGGTGGCTTGTTTGCCCGCGCCACTTCTTTTGGTACCGGCTGGATGATGGGCAACTATGGCAACAATGGCTACGGGCCTGGCATGATGGGTGGAGTCGGAGGCTATGGTTCCGGCGGCATGATGGGCGGCAATGCCTATTCGAATGCCGCTCCACTGACGATTGACCAGATGAAATCCGCCGCTGAAACCTACATCAAAAATTCCGGTCTCGACGGGTTGGAAGTGGGTGAAATCATGATTTTCGATAATAACGCCTATGCCATTGTGATGGAAAAAAGTACCGGGATGGGCGCTTTTGAACTTCTGGCAGATTCTGGAACGCAGGTGGCTTACCCCGAATATGGTCCCAACATGATGTGGAATCTCAAATACGGTGGAATGTCTCGCGGGGGAATGATGGGTGGTCGCGGCGGCTGGATGATGGGTAGTTGGAATATTGGAAATGCGACCCCGGCAAATGTCTCTGCTGATATGCCCGTTACACAGGAACAGGCTATCAGCTTCGCTCAGGCATACCTCGACCAGTATATTCCGGGCGCGACAGCCGCTGATGACCCGACAAAATTCTACGGCTATTACACGATGGATTTTGAACAGAACGGCAAGGTGGCTGGCATGTTGAGCGTCAACGGCTACAACGGACAGGTTTTCCTGCATACCTGGCATGGAACCTTTGTTGAAGAATCTAGTATGAAATAAGAAATCCCACAAACAACAAAAAGCGGCGCACTCCAAAAGTGCGTCGCTTTTGTTGTCTTTGGCAGGATTACGGTATCCAATTGGAGAGCACGTTCACAATCAAATCAGGATTGGCGGGGTCATTTGTCTTGAGATTCACTCCGAAGTTATGCGGGCCATCCATGCCTGCGTGCATCATAAATACACTGGATTTAACAATGGTGCTTTCGCCTGGCTTAAGGACCATCGAACCGATGGTTAAGTCGGGAGGTCAGCACCCCTCCAGTACTTCGATGTACGGTTTTTCTTTGAAACGTAACGTCCCGTCACCTGTGTTGGTGACTTTGATGGTGAACGTAAGATTGGTGCCAAATTTTTGATCGCCATAATCAATCTTTTGTTGATCTACTGCGATTGCAGGTGTCCCGCCGCCATCGCCACTATTGCTGAAGGCGAAAAATACCGCCGCCGCAACGAGCAGGATGCCGCCACCGATCAGGACTATCAGCCGCGGGGATAGTTGTCTCTTTTGCTGTCTTCGTTTCTTTTTGTTCACGAGTACCTCCTATTTGGAATAATCAAATTGGAATGAGTACAGATAGGTGATCACATTCCAGATTTGTCCATCGGTAAAAATGCTGCCCCACATGGGCATGCCTGTCCCCATACCGCCGCGCAGGATTTTCCCCTGTAAGAGCGCCGGGCTTGCGCCGAGCATCCGTTTGGGGTCGGAGAAGTTTGCCGGTGTTTGCATAATCATGTCTTGCGCGCCGCTCATCGTCTGAGCCGAGGCTTCGCCAGCAGCGGAAAGATCGTCGGCAAAGACACCATTTCCGCCACCCGTTTCACCGTGGCAGGCGGCGCAGTTCTGAGCAAAGAGTTTTTTGCCTTCAACAAGTCCCTCAGAGGTAGTATTGGACTGCCAGATGGCGGCAACCACATCCCAGCGTTGGGAGTCGGTCAGCCCGGAAGTGCTCAAATCCTGGAAAACCTGGGAGGGGGAGTGGGTACGGTAGTAATCGGTAGACTGGTAAATTGGTAAATCTGGAATCCGGGCGGCAAGTTCCTGCCCATGCAGAGCCGATGGTTTCGCAACTGGCACAACATCAGCCGGGTGGGGAGCATCAAGGTTCAAGCCGAGAGTCACATACAAGGGCGGCGAGGCAGGCGCAGAGGAGTCTGTTTCCCCGGTCACTTCAATCGTGCCGCGCATCCGCCAATGGTTCAGTCCACACCAACGGGTACAGAAAAAGGTATAAATCCCCGGCTTGTCGAAAGTCAGCGTGGTTTCGCTTACCTTGCCGGGTTCGATATCCACCGGCGTCAAATCCATCTGTCCTACGGCAAAACCGTGCATAACATCGTCCGATGTGAATTTGAGATGCAGGGGCTCGCCCACTTTTGCACGGATAACATCTGGACTCCAGCCACCGCTCTCGGCCATACTGGCATGGATGAGCGGAGTCTGCGCCCAGAGCGCCAGCGGGAGCGCGACAACCCCGAGGCTGAATACCATTATGATAATGCGGGTGAGGAGTTCCGAACGTTTCATAGCAACAACCAGAGCATGAGCAGCGTGGCAACGAGACAATAAACGATGACCGGCACAGACGAAATCCTTGCTTCCACTGCGGACTTCTGCGCGGTGCGCGCCGCCCAAACCAGCCCGCCTAAGAGCGCCAGCGTTTGAGCGGGTGCCACCAGCGAAGAGAGCACCGGCTGCCAGGCGATGGCTGCTGTGCCGAACAGGTTCCAGCCCAAGCCGAGCGGGTCTGAGAGGGCGGCGAGAATGTAGGCGGCGTTGGTCAATACAAAGGACAGGCTGAACGCCACCCAGAACATCAACCCAAGCGGGATGATGGCAGTGGCAGCGATGGAGAATTTTTTCACCACAGAGACGCGGAGTTCACGGAGATTTAAAATGCTTTTCTCTGTATTCTTTGTGACTCCGTGGTTGATTGGTGTGAACTTGACAGCCAACCAGAATAAACCAGGCAGAACACCAAAAATAACCGTGAGAAAAGCCACCGCATACCCAAACCACGCCGGGGAAAAGACATTGTACGCCGCCAGTTTTACCGCTCCATTCGAGCCCATCAATACATAGGCATAAATCAGCGCCGCGCCGAGCATGATAAAGGCTTTGAAGGCTTCGTCCAGTTTGGTGGATGGTTTGGCGAGGTCGGCCGAGAATGGACGCAGGTTGACGGCGATGTTATCGTGCGGACAGGTGCGGATACACTCCATGCACAGACCGCAGTAAGTGTTTTTGGTCAGCCCGCCGGGGAACACATCCCACGGACAGCCAGCGCCAAGTTCGGAACCGTTGTAACAGGGCTTGCCGACGCACTTCACGCACACTTTTTTGTCTTTGATGCGCAGTTCAATCGGCGAAGTCTGGGCATACAGACCGATAAACCCGCTCACCGGGCAGAGATAACGGCAAAAGGCGCGCCGCTCAAAGACCATGCTCAAGCCAATCGCAAGGAACAGCATCGCGGCGAGTACAACCGATGTTACGACCGGGGTGGTCAGGATGACGGACGAGAACAACGCCACCAGTGTGAAGGAGATATTCTGCATCCACATATTGCGGAATGTTGCCGGAACGCGCAAATTCAACCAATTTGGTTTATTGGGGTTTGGCTCAAGCACCGCGCCGCGCTGGAGCCAGTCTCCCACCACTGGGATGGGACACACGGCGCACCAGCCGCGTCCAAAGAACGGCACAGCAACCAGGATGAGAACTGCCCACCACGCAATCCAGACAAAGACGATGCTGAAGTTGTGGCTGCCGACTGGAGTCCCAATGAAACCTGCCACAATCGCAAACAGGAATCCCGCCAGCATCAGCACAAAAACTACCAACTGCGGATAACGGTTCTTAAGCGCAGATTTGATCAGCGGAGAACGGGTGAGTTCGAGTCTGTTCACGGGGATTTCATCGTTGCACTTTCGTTGTACGAATAAAGACGAAAGATGAAAGAACGCCGATGAACGCCAAGCCTATCGAACGATACAGCCACGAGTTTAAGCCAACGTTTAGTTTTCCAATCATGAACGGATGCATTGCCCCGCAGGTGACATTGCATCTCAACCGGAATGAGCCAGGTTTATCGGCGATAAAGGTTAGTGCCGCGGTCTGACCGGGATCCGCCGTGACCGAGATGCCGTAGCCGTCTACGTAGAGACCATGCACTACATCGGTGGCAACCAGTTCAATCGTCACCGTATCGCCGGGGTTGACGCTGATCTCGCCAGGATCATAGGCATATTGGCTGGCTTCGATGCGGAAAGTACGCAGCGCGGGGTGCGGCGTGCCGGTAGCGGGAAACGGCGCAAAGGCGACAACCAGCGCCGCCAATGCAATTAAAAACCAGTAAATCCGTTTCTTGTTCAACCTTCAGCCTGTAAACTATGGCATGTTCGAGGTACCATACTTGGAGTAAGTCGTATCCACGTAGGCTTTTATTTCCTGGACGGTTTTGCCTTCTTTTAGAAGACGCATCGTATCCTGAGTGATGTCCACGCAAAGGGAACAGCCGAGGGCGTGATTATCGTAGGTGATTGCGCCCTTATCGTCCACGTTTGAAATGTAGCAGGAATAGTTCGAGGTATGCCCGATGGCGCCGCATCCGCAGTAGCACGGGATTTGCTTCATCATATCCGGGTTGGCAACCGCGAACTGGTAGGCTTGCCGGACACTCACCGGTGCAGACTGCACTTCGGCGGGCATCCCTGACATCGGAGCCATATTGAGTTCGGCGCTGCCCTGAGCTGCGGAACAGGCGGGCAGGGACGTTAATAAGAGAATTGCAATCAGTACAGGAAACAGAATTTTGGGTTTGAACATGCGCTATTCTCCGGGGGAAAAGGCTTTTCTTGCTTCGTGATGGTTGTAACAAAGACCATCTTACCGGGAAATCGCGCTCAAGGATAGCGTAATATGGCGGGGCAGGATATAGGCAATTTTGCCTATATCCTGCCCGTTATAAATTCAGCAAAGACGGGGGATCGCTTTTTTGTCCTAAATTATATCCCCGCGCCAGCGATACCAGAGCCAGCCCACAAAAAAGCCGGCGACCGCTCCAATCAAACCAGATGCCCAATGAATTGGATGAGGGTATCCATCCAATGCTATTCTGGCAATGACGTAACTAAGAAATCCCAATCCGAAAATTCCAAAATAGACGACCAACGGCCACTCTTTTTTCGCTTTGGTCTTCTGACGTTTATTAGTCATAGCGGCTCACTTTCAGGCGGGGTTCACCGGCGCGCCGCACTGAGCGCAGTGGGACCAGCCAGTTTGAAGTCCGGTTCCGCAATGTAAACAGGCACGGGCTGGAGTCTGCAGCGATAACAGAGAAGCGTTGCTGGGGCGTTTCGTCAATCCCCAGATAAGCGCAACAACCAGTACCACCGGCAGACCAAACACAAGAATCATCATGATGAAACCAACCCCGAACATCATAAGGTAGCCTCCTCAAACAGCATGGCAACATATTTGTGACGACCATCATTTCCGGCCCGAGCGACTGCCTGGAGCAGGAATGGCACGGAAACCAGGCTGGGGCTGTATTCCACGAGAGCAAAGCCTGTCGTATGGTCTACATCTGCTTCCACAACGCCAGTTAGTGCAAGCAGGCTGTTGCGCACGCGGTTGGAGCAATTGGGACAACCCATGCCCCAAACCGCGAGGCCCACAGTCGTTAAATTCTTTCGTTCATCGGGGGTGGGGATTTTTTGAATTGGTTCAACGTGACAATTTGCGTCCATTTTCTTTCTCCTATCGAGTTTGCTATGCAGCAGAAGCCTTGGAGCGAGCCTGAACCATCATTCTGGCAATCAACACTAAAGCAATCACCAGCGACACAAGCGCAACGATTTGGGACTGTGTCAGGCCAAACGCCAGGATTTGGTAGGAGCTCGTAAAAGCCAGAAAAAACCGCTCGAGGCTGTACAGGGTGAGATAAATCAGGAACAGCAAACCATCGGGCAGACTGCGTTTGCGCAGTTGCCAGAGCAAGGCAAATATGCCCAAGTTGACAACCAGTTCATAAACAGGCATAGGCGTGTAGTAAACACCCAATTTGGGCACCATTGCGTTGGGACTGGTATAGGCGAAGCCAAAGGGTCCGGTCGTAGGTTTGCCCATTGCATCACCGGTGATGATACAGGCGATCCGGCCAATAGCTTGCGCCAGTACCAGGCCAGGAGCGCCAGCGTCCAACAGCTTCGGAAAATTCCAGCCACGCTTCCAGGCAAGAATCGCGGCGGCAAGCAATCCGCCTGCTATAGCGCCCCAGATGGCCAGTCCGCCTTCCCAGATGTACAACGCACGAATGGGATTGGCGGCGTATTCGTCTGACCAGTGGTCGAGCACGTGAAACAATCGCGCGCCCAGGATGCCGGCCAGGATAATCCAAATGGCAATGTCGTAGATTTGTTCTTTCTTAAAACCCTTACGTTCGGCTTCGCGCGCTGTGAGCCAGGTCCCGATGACAATTGCGATCACCAGGATCAGGCTGTACCAGCGGAACATAAAGTGTCCAACGCTAAAGATGATGGGATCAATGCTGATGGTAAACATGTGAAATACCCTTGGGGTAAATTCTTAGGGGCTGTCTTTGCCGACCGCCCCTAAGCGTGGATTAGTGCTGATGGTGAGCGTGTTCATCACCGTGGCTTTCGGTCTTGACATACTTGCCCGGTTCCTTGTCGAAGGCTTTCTTGCAGCCGGGCGAGCAGAAATAGTAGGTCTGGCCTTGATAGTCGGACTTGCCAGCGGCGGTCTTGGGGTCAACATCCATACCACAAACGGGGTCTTTTGCCATAGTTTTCTCTCCTTTTGTTGTAAACCGGATTTGCTTACATCACCAGTTTACGCCCAAGTGACCCAGACAGACAGCGCCATCTGTCGTATTTTGTTGTAAGCAATTATGCCTATCTTGATTTATTCCACAATCAGTTTCCCGCGCAGCATCCCCATCTGGCACTGGAAGCCGTATTCACCGGGTTTTTCGGGGGTGAACTCCAGCATGACCTGTTCGCCTTCGGGGAGCAGGGCGCTCTGGTTGAAATCGGGGAACACCACTTTTTCTGAGCAGACTGAACTTTCCTGTCGAGTGAACGTCAATCGCACGGGGCGTCCTTTCTGTACAACGATCACGTCAGGAGTGTAGCCGCCTTATACTGTGATCGCCACTTCCGTTAAGAAGGTGAGCAATTTCGCCGGACAAATGCAAGTCAAGCAAACGATGAACACCCGTTGTGCATTTTCGGGCTGAAAAGCCTCTTCGATCATGAAGAGCAGCGTCTCAGTAATCAGGCGAGTTTGCATGCAGATCAAAACTGTATTTACAGGTTCCCCTTCCCGGCATACCAGGCGTTTCTGGGCACAACCTGCCTGTGCAAGTCACTGATATCTGCCAGGATGCCCACCAGATATTTGACGAGAGCAGCCTCTCCGCCTCCTACTGGACCGGCCAGGATAGCCATTGGCCTATGCTTGAGCGCGACGTAGAAGTTCGCGACCTCGACTCGTTCAGCCCGGAGCCCGGTTTGCGCGATTGCGGCAGCCAAACGATCGACTAACTCAACCTCGCGGTCGTGGAAAACAACGTTGCCTGTCTTCTCAGGTGCCGAGATAATCGATGCTATTGTCAATTGCGAAAGAGCTTCCAACCGCAAATGCCCCAACAGATGATCATCGCAGCGATGAACAACGCCACAGCAACGATCAGGCCGACCTTCAGGCCAAAGAAAGGAACAACGAGCAGTCCCACCAACGGAAGGGTACACATCCAGATCACGATGGCAAGCGCCATATCATCAAAATGGTTTGCAAATCGTCTCAACATGGACATCTCCTTTCCGTCTGACCTGTTTTCGCGTTCCGTTACTCTGGCTTACGAATCAGCCAGACTCCCAAGCTGGCGCTCAAGAGAGCAAGTACGATGACAGAGCCGATCAACGAAGGAGGCTTGGAACGATCCAGCGTATGTTGCGCAGCACTGGCATCCATGGTCATGGCATTTGCCAGGTCAGTGGAAGAAACAATAGTCAGATCAGCTGCTGTGGTTTCGCCTTCATCAGTCGTGGCGCGCAGAAGATAAAAACCCGCGGTCAGATCATTGGGGATAGAAAAGACAGCTGTGAAGCCTGCCTCCTCTCCGTCTTTTATCGCAATGGCTTCACCTAGTTGGGCAGTGCCCGATCCACTTTCCAATGTAATTTTGAACACCTCGCCATCTTCCATATCAGCCCCGATGATGGTGATTTGCTCTCCCGGGGACACGACAGCCGGTTCTACTATGATGGTCGGTTCACCGTGCGCCAGGGTAATGCTCGCTGGGATAAGGCTCAGGAGCAGGACAATTAAGAGAGTTCTGAAAAAGATCGTTTTCATGGTTCACCTCTGCTACCCGAGATGATCGGTAGTGGGTTGGATGACCGCTACGAGCCCGCCAATGATAAGAATAAGCAGGATGATCCCCGCCACGATCAACACCCATTTTCGCTTTACCGGGTTGAGGTAGGGACTGCGGTCAACGACAGGCACGAGAAGCAGAAGACCGCCAAGAATGGACGGCATGATGATCAATGCTCGCACGCCAAGCGCGGCTTCTGCAGGGAATAGCCAAACGAACATCCACCAGGGCTTGGTCACCTCGGCACCGGGCATACCGTGTTGTCCAATTGGTGCAGGCAGGAGCAGAGCCAACGACATGACCACCGCCAACAGAATTAGGCCGTATCCAATCATTCTTCTCAGGTGAATATCGAAGCGCGATTCGCCCTCTCCTTTTGTCTTACGGGCAGTTGCATCAAGAGTGGCCTTTGGGGAGATACCGTGCTGATTGATTAGATAGATATGAACACCGATCAATGCGGCAAATGCCATTGGCAGAATGGAGACATGTGTTGTGAAGAGACGAGTCAATAGGGAAGCAGTACTGCTGAACTCCGAGGTAAAGAAAGCGCCCAGCGCGCCCATCAATTCACCTGCCTCTTTGCTGTGCTGTAGCGCTTCCAATCCTTCCTGGTCATACTTAAGCACTGAGCCAGTGTAGACTGCCCCCAACGTTACGAACAGCAGACCGAGACCAATGTACCAGTTCAATTCACGCGGCCGCTTGAACGACCCGCTATATAAAATCCGCAACAAATGAAGAACGACGGTTACAGTAACAATCTGTGCCGTCCAGAAGTGAATAGAACGGATTAAATCGCCCAAGGGAACGCCAGTGATAAGGAAAACCGCGCTCTGATGTGCATCGCTTGGCTGAGCATTGTAGAACTGGGCCATGTAAATGCCGGTGGCGAAAAGGATGAGAAATCCCACAAATGAAATGCCGCCAAGCAAATACCATATCTTATTAGCATGGGTAGGTACGGGATAGGTCAGCCCTTTCCAGCCAGTACGTTCGACCAGCCACTCCTTAAACGTTCCTTGCTGGGCCGGCGGTGTTGGAGATATATTGGTTTTCATGGAGCCTCCCGAATATTATTCAAAATCTACATCATTGTATGACATTGGATTAAAAAATCTAAGCGCAATTTATCGCATTTCAGGATAGGCTTTTTTGCTTATATAAGACATCAGGCTCTGGATTTCCAGAGCCTGAAAAATTCAAATCATATCCCTGGCCTCTCTAGCTCACGCATCGTTTTGCGGGTGCTTGATCTCTCCAGCCATGAACGGGTCGGGATCCTGTTCGAATACGCGCAGTCAGGCACGGGTGCAGCAATAAACCCACTCGCCGCGATACGAGGCGCTGGGGTAATCGGTCGGGGCTTTGAGTTTGCCTCCGCAGGCGGTTTTATATTCCGACAATGGGACGGCGGCATTTTCAGTCAAATTTCAGTGTTCCTTATAATGTGAATTGCCAATAATGTTCCAAAATCCAAACGCAGGCACAGATACTGCCACCTTATTCAACAATCAATTTTCCGCGCAACATTCCCATCTGGCACTGAAAGCCATATTCGCCAGGTTTTTCGGGGGTGAACTCCAGCATGACCTGTTCGCCTTCGGGGAGCAGGGCGCTCTGGTTGAAATCGGGGAACAACACTTTTTCAGAGCAGGCTGCACTTTCCTGCCGAGTAAACGTCAATCGCACAGGGCGACCTTTCTGTACGACGATGACATCAGGTGTGTAACCGCCTTTGACGGTCACTGCCACTTCCTGTGCACCCGATTCACTCATGGCGGCACGCGTCTGCGCTTTGGGTGCGAACCAGAAATACCAAGCAATGAGGATTGTCAGCACGATCCCCGAAAGAACCACAAAGATTTGAAGATTGGACATGTTATGCTCCTTTGACAGCCCGCCATATGGATAGCGGACCAAAGATGGTGACGAAATGCTCCGCCTCATTCACGGACCTGAAGCCCACTTCCGTTATGAAGAGCGGAATCAACCCGTTGAAGTTGTCGGCGGTCTCTTCGAGACGACGCATGTAAGTAGTCATAAAGCGGGTGAGCGATGAATGCGACATCCCGAAATCCAGAACGTGCGACTGGCCACGCGGCTTGAGCACGCGGTAGATCTCTATAAACGCGCGGCGCTTGTCGTCGGTGGTAAGGTGATGAATGGCGAGACTTGTGACCACTCTATCGAAAACGGAATCAGGATACGGGAGGGACGAAGCGAGTCCTTCATCCCATTGAATATTCGTGCTGCGGGATTTCTCGCGGGCGATGTCTAGCACTTGTGGGTCGCCATCCATCCCTGTGTCTTCGGCTTCGGGGTGTGCGCGTTTGAGCATGAGAGTCAATGTACCTGTGCCGCAACCGAGATCGAGCACTTTCATCTCTGGTTGGATATTCGCTCGCTGAATCAATTTGCGCTTGAAAGTGTCCTCGCGCATGCCCCATTTGAGCAAAGGATCGTAGAGCGGCGTAAGCCAGCCAAAACTCAAAGCAGGAATGTAGCGGGACGATTTCTTTGACATAATACCTTCTATGCTAGTAGGTAGGTGCTGATGTGCGCTCGGATTTTTTTACGTAGCATAAACGCCGGCAGCCCCAAGCGCTACAAGGCAAGTCCTGCTTTCCTAAACTTAGCTTCGATCTTATGGATGATTTCGGCTAAAGCCTGTTCAATGTACGGGTATGCCAGCCAGACCGAGCCGATCCCGAACAGTACGCCAGTGATCAGTCGCATCCATGAATTGAATGAACCGAGACCATCTCCAGCATAGAACCATGCTGGGAATAAATTGTCTGTCAAGGCTGCCAACCAAACATTGCTATCGCGAAAACCGTTGCCGATTCCGGCCATGTCGCTCAGCATGTGGGTGCTACCGTCAATAAACATGGGCAGCGTGCAGAGAGCGTAAATCCAGATCGGCAGAGGCTTGAGCTGTTTTCGCACAGGCCAATATAGCAATCCGCCAATGAAGATCGCTGTATATAGAGATACCATGCGATCCGACCAAGCCACTTTCCAGCCCATCTGCTGGTTACCGATGAATTGGCGCAAAATGGCAGGGTTGTTCGTGTTCCGCCAGACGGCTTGCACCTCGGCCAGAGAATACATAGACTTCTCGCCAAACAGGAAGTAGGAGCGTTGAGGCAATTGATGGCATTGGGTTGAATAGATCATGTAGATAGCACGGCCCGCATCTGTCCAGCCGATTTTCATAAATATAGGCGCTAACCACGGCAAACCGACATACAGCCCCCAAAATAAAGTGAACATGAGAAGCCAGTGTCGGCTGATGCCCAGCACAACCCGGTTAGCGGCCACGGCAAACGATTTTTCGCGGGCAGAGATGGTTATAGACATGAGGTACCTCCATTAGACAGAGGGGCGTCGAGCGGCGTCAGCCATTTGAAACTTAGGGAGGGAATATAGCGAGACACGTTATACCTTTTGGAACTGCTTGATTTGTTCTCTCAGCATTGCAACAGTTGGAAAGCCCCTGATACCTGCTGGTGTGGAATAAACTCGGCAACTCAAAGAGTAACTTTCTCTTTCCTCGTGCCAGAGGTCCCGACCATCAACCCAAAAGGTGGGTGAACCCAGAAATCTCAATCGGGCGGCATCAGCATCGTCCACTACCTTGACAACTTCGATGGGAACGTTAAGGTTTTGTTCTTCCAGAGCGATTTGCAGGTTTTTTAGCCCATCCTTCCACGAAGGGCAACCGTCAAAGTAGAGCAGTTGTATTTTCATCAGGATTACCTCGCGCTGAACTTGGGCTTGAACGCGCGCAGGCGGTTGGCATTACCGACCACGGTCACGCTCGAAAACGCCATAGCCGCACCTGCCAGCAGCGGGCTGAGCAGCAGGCCAAAGAACGGGAACAAGACACCCATCGCCACCGGAACACCCAGCACGTTGTAGAAAAACGCGCCGACCAGGTTTTGGTAAATATTGGTCATCGTGGCGCGGCTGACTTCGATGGCTGTGACGACACCTTTCAGGCTGCCCTTGATGAGCGTGATGTCCGCCGCTTCGATGGCGACATCCGTGCCGGTGCCAATTGCCAGGCCGACATCTGCCTGGACGAGGGCGGGAGCGTCGTTGATGCCGTCGCCAACCATCGCGACTTTTTTACCTTCTGCTTGTAGCAGGTGGACATTGTGTGCCTTGTCTTCGGGTAGGACTTCTGCCAGCACGCGCTTGACGCCCACTTTGCGGGCAATCGCCTCGGCGGTGCGGCGATTGTCGCCGGTGATCATCACCACTTCGATGCCCATCTTTTGCAGGACTGCAATCGCCTCGGCTGAATCCTCCTTGACAGTATCTGCCACCGCAACGATACCGGCAGCCTGCCCATCGACGGCAACGTACATCGGGGTTTTGCCGTCGTCGGCAAGTTGCGCGGCGATTTTTTCCAGATTACCAGCCGGGATGTTCTCCTTTTGCATCATTTTAAGATTGCCCAAAATGACGCGGCGCCCTTCCACCTGCGCGATGACACCGTGTCCGGGGATGGCGTCAAAGTTCTCGGGGGTAACAAGGCTGAACCCTTTGGCTTTTGCGCCTTCCACAATGGCTTCCGCCAACGGGTGTTCGCTTAGGGTCTCGACGGATGCTGCTAACCGCAACAACTCATCACTTTTTACTATTGACTGCTCACTGATGACTACATCCGTCAATTCTGGTTTTCCCTTCGTAATCGTCCCAGTCTTATCTAGCACCACTGTCTGGATGGCGCGCGCAGTTTGCAGGGCTTCGCCGGAGCGGATGAGAATCCCATTCTCCGCACCCTTGCCAATGCCCACCATCAGGCTCATGGGTGTGGCCAGTCCTAATGCGCAGGGGCAAGCGATGATCAGCACGGTCACACTTGTCACGAGGGCATAGACCAGTTGCGGCTGCGGCCCCCAGTTGAACCAGATGACAAAGGTCCAGACGGCCAGAATCATCACCACCGGCACAAAGTAACCGGAAATGGTATCAGCCAAGCGGGCGATGGGCGCTTTGGAGTTTTGCGCATCCTGCACCATCTTGACGATTTGAGCCAGCGCTGTATCCTTGCCGACCTTGGTGGCGCGGAATTTGAATGCGCCGGTCTTATTGAGCGTTGCGCCGATGACTTCGTCGCCCGCTTTCTTGGAGACCGGCAAACTCTCGCCGGTCAGCATGGATTCATCCACCGCTGAACTGCCTTCGACGATGACGCCATCCACCGGCACTTTTTCGCCAGGGCGCACCTGGATTACATCACCCACCAGCACTTCCTCGACCGGCAAATCCATTTCCTGACCATCGCGGATGACACGGGCGGTTTTGGCCTGCAAGCCTAATAGTTTCTTGATGGCCGCGCTCGACTGCCCTTTGGCGCGTAGTTCCAACGCCTGCCCCAGCACCACAAGCGCGATCACCACCGCCACCACATCGTAGAATGGTTCCGATGTTCCTTCAGGGAAAACGGATGGAAACAGGATTGCAAACGTCGAATATAACCATGCTGCACTAGTGCCGAGTGCTATCAATGTGTTCATGTTTGCCGCGCGATGATTGAACGCCGCCCATGCGCCGGTGAAAAAGTCGCTGCCGGACCAGAACATTATCGTCAGAGTCAGCACAGCGGTCACGCCCCACAGCAGGCGCAGAATGTCCATGCTCAGGCTGTTCAGGAACGGTATGAACTGGTAATACGCTGTCGCCATCACCGGTAGAGAAATCGCCGCTGCAAACCAGAACTTGTCCATCAGCCGGCGGTACTCGCGGGCGTGGGCCTGCTCCTGCTTGTCCACCGGCTCATCGCTGGTGGCGGGGCGTGGTTTGTAGCCCCAGGTCTCAATGGCGGCGTTCAGGTTCGCCAGCGCAGTCTTTTCAGGCAGGTAGTCCACCGTCGCTTCCTGCGTGGCCACGTTGACCGAGGCGTTCAGCACGCCGGGAGTGGCTTTCAACTCATTTTCGATGAACTGTACACAGGAGGCGCAGCGCAGATTTTCGATGCCGATGCGGGTTTGCGCTCCATCAAGACGGAACCCGGCGGATTTGATGGCTTCCGCTATTTTTGGGAGATTCACCCGCTGCGGGTCATATTCTACCCACAGCCTGCCTGCGGTTGAATTAACGTTTGCCTCGCTAACGCCATCCAACGCGCGCAGGGCGGTTTCGAGGGCGGGAGCAGGCTTTTTTAACGGCAAGCCGGATACGGGAAGTTCGATGCGGGCAAGCGGCAGTTCCGGGTTATATCCAGTTGTCGCGGAGGTAGTCATGTAGCGATGCGGGTCAGCATCGAATTGATCCACACAATTTTTTGAGCAGAAATAAAATGTCTGCCCCATGTGTTCACGAGTTGCAAAAGCGGTCTGAGGGTCTATCTCCATACCGCAGACCAAGTCTTTGATCGTCATGTTTCCATCCTTTCGTTGGTGATCATCAGTATAGGCTCATTCTCATCCAGAGGACAGCGGGAATTTGCCCATCTTGGACTAAGCAAAATGGCCTGTATCGTGCGATACAAGCCATTTTGCGAAGGTTCGAATATGATTTTTTACGTAGGTTCCACTACTTTGCCGCTACATGCCCGAAAATCAGCCTATACCACCACGATCCAAGACACCAGAGCGTAGTGGTGAGGATTGTGCCCCCGACGACAACCATTCCTCCCAAGATAAACCCCAACACCGATAGCCCGTAATAAAAGGACAAGGCTGAACCCGCCAGAAAGACAGTGGAAAGAAGGTAGGAAAACCGTCGCGGCTTTGGTGTAGATGGCAGCGGTGGCGCACGGAATAAATGGCGAACACCGAGGTTGTAAACCAGATCAATCAGCATGCCGTTGGGGAATAGCGCCCCACTCAAGGCAACAAGTGCCATAGCCCCAAGCCAAATGGGCGACTGCAAGACCAGTCCGATCACAATCAAGGTGGTGCCTACTCCGGGTGTGAACCGCAGTGGCAACGCGTAGCGGGATTTAGCTTCATCATCAAGTTTTCCAAATCCTTGCTTATTCAGGTTATTCTTCGTAAAAGCATTAAGTCTTGCCATTTTCAAAATCATCTTTCTGTCTGGAAACTCTAGTTGGGTGTGTTTCATGCCTCCAGTGGTACGATGTGCAGAAAATTCCATCTGGATGCAATCATGCTCATCACCAACTGGCCGCTTATCCGGATCAATTAAGGCTTGCAATCACACGCTGCAGTTTGATTCTGGCTTCCACGGCAACCTCATGTGCCACCGGGTCTTCTTTGAGAAAGCCGAGCATTTCCAGCGGGTCTACAGCAGTAACTACTGAACCGTCGCCTTCTTCATACACTATGACATTGCAGGGCAGCAGCAATCCAACATCCAGGTTGGCCGAGAGCGCGCGGTGAGCGAGCGGAGGATTGCACGCGCCCAAAATCACATAGCGGCGAAAGTCAACACCGAGTTTCAGCTTCAGTGTGGCCTGCATGTCAATCTGCGACAGCACTCCAAAGCCTTCTGCCTTGAGTGCGTCGGTGGTTTTCTGGACGGCTTGCTCGTAAGGCAGGTTCAATCTAGTACGCATACCAAGGTCGGTTGTCATCGTTTGATCTCCCATGTCAAGGTAATGTTTTGAGGTACGCGATCAAGTCAGCCAGGTCATCGTCGCCGATGTTCCAGCGCGGCATGTCTGTATTCAACATCGTGCCATTGGGGTCTTGACCTTTTGTAAGCGCCAAGCGGAATTTTTCGGCGTCGAATTCACTTTGCAAGGCTGACCAACGAATGTCTTTGGCAGTCATCACCCGCATCATCCCCATACTGTGTGTGCCGCCGCGTCCATTCGGGCCATGGCACGAGGCGCACGCCAATTGTCCGTTCCCCATCATCCAACCGTTCGATGACGGACCGCTCGTGTAGGTGATTGCCGCGCCGCGCTCGCTCGTACTGGTGAAATAGATGCGTTCACCGTTCGAGCCAAATGCCCCTGTGCCCCACGCGGTTCCACTCGACCCCACCGATGGTGGGCGTGATGCACAGGCTGCAAGTAGCAGAGTGACAATGAAGGCAAACAAGCCTTTAACAATAATTTTGTTTTTCCGGTTCAAGGTTCGTTCTCCTTTTTTAAGTATGTTGTTCACCTGCATCAAATACAAGGGGCGTATTCAGCCCACAAGTATGCTCACCGTCAAAGATGGTTTTAATGGCGGCAGAACCTACTCACAGTGCATAAAAAAGCCGATCGCATCGTCCCGGCCGAGCATGCCCTTTCCACAATTGTGAAAGGACTCTGAGAAGATTATGGCTTGGAGTTGCTGACGTTCCGCACAAACCAGACAACGCCGAAGACTGCAAGAGCAATCAGGCCGACAGCGATCAGCAACATGAAGAGCATCCCAAACCAACCGAAGGGAGAATATCCTCCATTCCCCATCATTCCAATTCCGCCCATCATTCCCCAGCCGCCATAGCCCCAGCCACCCATCATCATGCCTCCTCCAAACAGGAGCAAAACGACGACGATACTTATAATTCCAACGACCAACCAGTTAACTTTTTGCATTTATATATTTCCTTTTAGAGTATCGGTTGAATATACGCGAATCATAAGCCAATAGTACAACAAACACTCCCTGCCCATATCCATCGACCGGGGAGAGTTTGTCTCCACCACTTGGGGGAGGCTGAAATGTGGGTAACGAGTAATACTACTCCTATGAACGGCCATTCGATGAGAATGGAAACGATTTAATGCTGATGAGTGTGTTCGTCGGCTTTGCCAAGATACTTCTCAGGTTCCTGATCGAAAGCCTTCTTGCAACCGAGCAAACAAAAATAGTAAGTCTGTCCCTTGTACTCGGATTTGCCAGCAGATGTTGTGGGATCGATATCCATTCCACAAACGGGATCATGTACTGTAGTTGTCATAGCAGCTCCTTTTGTTGGATTTGATTATCATATTAACCAACATCTTGAATAAGAATTGTATCATTCAAAACCATGTAGGCATTTTTGCTTATGCTTATTTCTCTATTTCGAATCCGGCCTGCTGCCAGGCAGCCATGCCGCCATCCAGGTTCCAGATGTTGGTATAGCCTAACTTCACCAGGGTCTCGGCAGCGATGGCGCTCATACGCCCGCTGCGGCAGTACAAAACGATTTTGGCGTTTTTGTCGGCGGGCAGTTGAGTAAGATTCTGATCAATCTGGTCATAAGGGATGGACAGGTCGGTGTTGGCGATGTTCCCGGCAAAGGGGATGTGGACGTTGATTAAAACAAAATCCTTGTTGGCCAGCATGCTTTTGAGTTCGGACGGCGTGATGTTGAGATAGGAGCCGCCGTCCACCGCAACGGCTGAACCGGTAATAGTGTCGGTTGAACTTTTGGATTGGCAGGCGCTCAAGGCAAACAAAAATGTTAGAGAAAGTATCAGGAATTTTTTCATGTTTTCCTTTATGCATTCCGTAAGGCATGCCCGCTCAAATAGCCCAGGTAAGCCGGGACAAGCGGCAGGACACACGGTGAGAAAAAAGACAGGGTTCCGGCAAGAATGGCGGTCAGGTAGGAGGGGATTCCGGTGCTGATGAAAAACACATCGATGAACAGTTTATTTTGGAACGCCCAGATGGAGATGAGTGACATCCAGTTCGTCAGCAGTAACACGCCGATGGTGATAATCAAAATCCCGCTGATGATTTTGAAGGTGCGGATGTGGCGCGACATCTTGCGCACCCAGCCGGTCGCCTGGTTCAATCCTAACGCCAGGATGAGAAAGGGGATACCGAGTCCCAGTGAGTAACCCGATGAAAGCCACATCGCCTGGCCGACGGTTTCCTGGCTGAATCCGAGCGTGAGAATGGCGCCAAGTGTGGCTCCAATGCAAGGGCTCCAGCCCGCGGCAAAGAACAGCCCCATCAGGGCGGAACTGGCATACGTCCCGGTTTTGCCACTAAATTCAGGGCGGGTATCATAATAGAACCCTGGCAGGCGGATGATATCGAGTGTGGCCAGGCCAAACAAAATCACGACCACACCGCCAATCCGCCCAATAACAGTTTTGTACTGCCCGAATAGTTGTCCCAATACGGTGGCCGCGCCGCCCCAGCCCACTATAAACACCACTGAAAATCCGGCCACGAAGACCAGGGCGTGCAAGAAAACGTGCAAGCGGTTAAAAGTATCATTGGATACTTGGGCGGATGTTTCCATAGATGAAAGCCTCTACGTTTCTGAATTTGGTGTTTTGGTGGGCAGGCAAATGGATAATTGTGTGCCCTTATCAGGCGCTGACTTGATTTCAAGCCTGGCGTCAATCAACTGCGCGCGCTCGTACAGCCCGACCAGTCCAAAATGTCCGTTGGGTACGAATTCTGCCGGGCTTTTGGGCACTTCAAAGCCCACGCCGTTATCATTGATCCTGATATTGATTGCCTGAGCAGTAAACTCAACCGTGACCGAAGCCTGGGTTGCCTGGGCATGGCGGACTGTGTTGTTGAGCGATTCCTGCACCATGCGGTATAACGCCAGCTCCACATCCGCCGCAAGCCGCCTTTCATCGCCGGAAGCATGGAACTCGACTTTCAGATGAGAATTCTGCCCGGCTTCGTTGATCAACATTTCCAGCGCTGCCACCAACCCCAGGTCTTCGAGGTAGATTGGACGCAGTGCGCGAATAGTGCGGCGCAGGTTTTCGATGGTTTGCTCGGTAAGCGATTCCAATTCAACGAGCGGTTGCAGGGATATGTCTTTGGGAAGCGCCCGGCGGGTTAACTGAGCCCGCTGCTTGAGCGCAATCAAGGCTTGAATGGTGTCGTCATGCAACTCGCGCGCCAGACGGTGACGTTCATCCTCCTGCCCCCGAGTGATTGCGCCAATATAACTGTGCAGGCTTTGCTGTGAAGCCTGCACCCGGCGCGCCATGTGAGACAGTTCAGTCTGCAGATGTCGGATTTCGGCAATGCCTTGAACAGGCTGTTCGATCTCCTTGAAGTCTCCCCATGCCAGTCTGGCTGCCTTCGCTTCCAGTGAGCGTAGTGGTTTCACTATTTGCTCCGCGCCAAACCACAGTGCCAGTACCGCCAGCAATAACGCCGGAACAAGAATCATGGGTGTGATCTGCGAGGTTTGCAGGGTTGGGTTGGCAACCGCTTCCCAAGATTCTTCGATGATGATTGCCCAGCCAACAACAGGGATTGGGCTGTAAGCAAGGACATGTTCGTCGCTACCGGCTTGCACATAGGTCGCGCCGGTTTTCCCATTCAGGGCATCAGTTATGCCAGGATGTTGAGCAAGGTCACCTTCGATCGTTCCCGGACCGCGTTGATACAAGATGCGAAATTCCGGGTCAAAGACATAAACTGCAGCGTTTCCATTTTCTGGAAATTCCTTATCCAATACGTCATGAAGGATATGGGATGCAGAAGAGGCGCCAACGGTCACTATATTTCCATTTGGCGCGGTGGCTGAGACAAGAACGATGGGCTTGCCATCTACGTTTAGAATGTTTATGCCGGAAAGGTTGATCTGGTTGGGAATGGCATCCCAAAAGTTTTTGTTTCCTGAATAGGCCAACAGCGCGCCACTCTGCGAAAAAAAGGCCATGCCGAAATCGAAATCATCCAGCAAGTAACTGGAATCGGCTAAAGCTCGGGTGAGATTATCTTTGGAACCATCCGTGGTGAGCAGCGCAAGGCCGCGGAGGCTGTCCATCCGGTGATTAACCTCGGACTCAATGGCACTCGCTGCTGCCCGGACAGCGCGCTCGTCGCGCTCTCCAACCAAGCTGCGCATGGCGTTTTGATGAATGAAAAAACTGCCAAAACTGATTGCCACCAATAGGAGGGTCAACGGTAAAACAATTGCTGCAATCACCTGAAGCGTGGAACCACGCCACGATGCAAACAACCGCCTGGGAAAGTTATTCAAGGCATCAACCCTTATTCTTTTGGCGCTTCTGCCGCATTCTCAGAAACCCAGCCCAAAGACACCGCACGCATGACGGCTTCGGTGCGGCTGTTGGCCTGAAGCTTGTCAAAGATGTGCGCCAGATGTCCCTGCACGGTGCGGTCGCTGATGTTGAGTTGGGTGGCAATGGCCTTGTTGGTAAAACCTTTGGCCGTCAACTGCAAAACATCCATTTCACGCTCTGTCAATTCCTGATAAGTGGATAAAGCCTGCTGGTCGAACAGATGCGCCATCACTTTCTGTGTGATGGCCGCATCCAACGCGGATTTTCCGGCGTAAACATCGCGCACGGCTTGGATCAGGTCTTCAGGCGAGGCGGTTTTGAGTACATAGCCATTTGCACCTGCCTGGAGTACGCCCATCACGTAAGGAGTGTCGTCGTAGGCGGTCAGAGTCAATAACCCGATGCCTCGCAGGTTGGCGCGCACCCAGCGGATCACTTCAATTCCGCTGGCTTTGGGCATCTGGATATCCAGCACTGCCACATCCGGCATATGTTCCTGAATGAGTGTTTTGGCCTCCTCTCCGTCGTCCGCCTCGGCAATGACTTCAATATCGCCAGCCTGTTCCAGGATGCCGCGAATACCAGCCCG
>JBGOXG010000255.1:0-2924 GCA_041479025.1 Anaerolineae bacterium | reverse complement strand
TGAGCCGGATGATCTGGAGACGTGCGTTGACCATCTCCATCATCCGTCTGAGCATCTGATTCGGGCATTTTCTAAGGAGCAGGTCATGAAATTTCAACTCGGAATCGGTGTACTCGATGACATGCCGCTCCTCTTCCGGTGTGGCGCGAAGCTTTTCCAGACAGGACCTGAGTTCCCGGATGTCGGACTCCTCCAGGAGCGGTGTGACCAGACGGACAATCAGCGCTTCCAGCACCTCCCGGATCTGCAGGATCTCGATGATATTTTCCTTGGATTGTTTGACGACAAAGGCGCCGCGGCGGGGGATGATCTTGACGATGCCCTCATGTTCGAGCCGGAAAAGTGCGTCCCGGATGGGGGTGCGGCTGACGCCGATCTCCTGGGCCAGCGTCTCTTCGCTGATCTTTTTGCCCGGCAGGATCTCTCGTGTGATGATCATGTTCTTCAGGATCTTATAGGTCTGATCCCGAAGATTGGGATTATCGATCAGTTTCTGTGCTTTTGTTTCCATGACCTGCCGGAGAGATACTGTATTTTGTATACACAATATCTCCACCAAAGCGGCATGTCAAGGAAAATTCTCAAAATTGGTTCAAAGAATAGAATTAAGCAACTTTCCAATCATACTTGGGCGATCGGCCACAAGTGCACCAGCGGCGCTCAATGCTTCGACTTTGTCTGCTACTGTCCCTTTGCCAGCTGTAATAATTGCTCCGGCATGGCCCATCTTTTGTCCTTTCGGGGCTGTTCTTCCGCCCATAAAACCGATCAAAGGCTTGGTATAGATACCATTTTCAATGGCTTCCGCAACTTCCTCTTCCATTGTCCCGCCGATTTCCCCAATCATAACAACTGCATCCGTATCAGGGTCCTTTTCAAAGAATGGTAAGATTTCAGCAAAACGTGTAAAAGGTACGGGATCTCCACCAACACCGATGACAGAGCTTGAACCAAAGCCGGCCTTTACAATTTCTGCCGTAACCTCGTTGGTTAAGGATCCGCTTCTGGTCATTACCCCGATGCGACCAGGTTTGTAAACCCTCTCCAACCAATAGGGGAAAAAACCCATCATTGCTTTACCAGTGGAGATAATACCTGTCGTATTCCCCCCGATAACCATGGCGCCCATAGAAAGGGCAGCTTTACGGATTTGGACCATCTCATGGAGTGGGATCCCCTCAGCAGTAACTACAATTATCTTAACACCAGCGTCCAAAGCCTCAAATATCGCACCTTTGGCAAAACGCGGTGGAACGAAAAGTAGGGATGCATCTACTTGCTGTTTTTCGACAGCCCGTCGAACCGTGTGATAAACCGGTACCCCGTCAACCTCCTGTCCCTCTTTTCCTGGAGTAACACCAACTACCACATTGGTTCCATAGTCTTTCATGTGCTTAGCCCAAAAACTGCCCTCTTTACCTGTAATTCCTTGGATAAGTACTCTTGTGCCAGAATCAATGATAATACTCATCTGGAACCACCTCCCGCTAACTCCACTGCTTTTTTAACAGCCTCCTCTGTATCATCGAGTGGGTTCAAACCAACACTCCTCAACAGTTCCTGAGCCTCTTCCTCACCTGTACCGCGAATAACGGCTACGATCGGGATATCCGGTTTTAACTCTCTAACAGCATCGACGATTCCTTGAGCCATAACATCGGCACGAGCTATAGTTCCAAAAGTAACAATTAGAATACACTTTGGTTTATTCTCCAGCATCATCTTCATGCATTTTTGGGCTTTATGATAGTTCGGGCCGCCAAATTCAAGATAGTTTGCGACTGTGCCGCCATAATAACTGATTAAATCATAGACTACGTTGGCCAGACCTGCCCCCGCAACCATTAAGCCAATATCCCCGTCAAATTGAATATAGGGAATCCCATCCTGGGCTGCTTCATATTCCAAATCATTCTTGAAATGGTCCCGTGTGATGGAATATCGGCTATGTTTGAATAAGGCATTATCGTCAAGATTGACCTTTCCGTCGACAGCAATCATGGTTCCGTCTTTAAGGATCATCAGCGGATTAATTTCCACGAGTTCGGCGTCATTTTTCACGAACAACTCATAAAGCTTAAGGAGGATTTTACTTCCTTCTGCAGCCTGATTCTTGTCAAGTCCCAGAGCGTACATGACGTTACTAGCTTGGAACGGCATCAGACCCCAAGAAGTATCGACCTTTTCCTTAATAATTTTTTCCAGTTTTATACGAGCTATCTCCTCAATCTCTACCCCACCTTCGAGGCATGCCATGACAAGTGCCGATCCGCTTACCGGATCAACCGTGATAGCCAAATACATCTCCTTTTCGAACAGAACCGCACCTTCAACTAAAAGTTTCTTACCCGTAACTTTTAAGATACGCTCAGCTTCGGCACTTGCCTCTTCTTTCGTCCTTACGAGTTTTACCAGTCCGGCTTTACCACGACCGCCTTGTAAAACTTGCGCTTTGAGTACACAAGGGAGACCAATCTCTTCTAAAGCTTTGTTCAGTTCGCTAATACAGCTTATGAGGGTGCTGGCTGGAACAGGAATTCCGTGTTCTGCAAACAGTTCTTTCGCTTGATATTCAAACAGTTTCATTTCTCTAGCCTCCTTACTTGACGCCCCCGTAAAAAAGTAAGCTCAGGTCAACCCTGTATCCTTTGGCGCCGGACCCTCACAGAACCGGACTTAACAGGCTGTTGAAAAACGCCCATCTGCTGCGTTTCCCTCATCCTTCTCCGTTCATTGGCGTGATTAGGCAGGCTGAATAGTTACGAATATTTTTAACTTGATAATTCCCCGCAGCTTGCTGCGGGGAATATCCTTTCGGTTTTGATACCCTGCAGCTTGCTGCATGGTCATTCATTTTGGGAATCATAATTTTCTTTTTAGAAAAGATTACCAAAGCCCCTTAGATAACCCCTTCTCCTTGCATG
>JBGOXG010000209.1:0-3881 GCA_041479025.1 Anaerolineae bacterium | reverse complement strand
CTTTCGCTCTCTTCGGACAAGCTGCGATAGACCGTTGGGCTGATACTGCCGTCCATTGTATAACAGCAAAATCGGAATCCACACTGCAGGCATTGACCACAGTTATTGATCGCTGCCATCGGCAGATAGTCCGCCTTCCGGATGGTTCTGGATAAATCCGGGATGGTTTTCACCAACTTCTCCGGGTCGAAATAGGCCTGGAAAGGCCGGGCGCGATACCTGCTGCGATCTAAAGAAAAGAAATCGGGCAGATGTTCCCGGGTATTTGGGTTCCGAATTTTGTCGGCATGAAATACCCCGTAGACAGCCAATGCAAAAAGTAGTTGGTTTTGGCTGTTTTCATTCACCAACAATCCGACAATAGTGCGGATTGGGTTAGTGGTGATCATCCAGCTCCAGGCTGGCCAAATTAACAGCCTACATTTCGCTCCCGAGAGATGAAAAGCCAGCTTCTCAACCCCAAACCGGCTTCCGGGCGGTATATGGGCTTCCGCTCGCCATTCGGGGAGGACGAAAGCCCATGTACGCACGAATAATTCGACATTTCTAAAATCGCCGCCAAAAGAGCGATTGGTCTCGTTCTGGTACCCGTAAGGCGCATGAGTTTTTTCTGCTCCCGGAAAGACCCGACCGGGCTCGGGAAATTCCGCAGGGTGGATTCTCTGATAGGCTGTGACAGTATCAATATATTTTTTAACGACCCCGATCATTTCGGAGAAACCTCTGTGTTCGAGGACTTCTCTCAAGGTTACCCCGGAAGCAAATTCGGTCATTGCATCCCAAACCGGGTCATAAGGCACGGTCGGATCGGTACCATTCAGCCACCATCTGACCGCCATTGGGCAATATAAAAATAGCAGGGTCTTCAGAATGGGATGCCCGCGTGCCTGGTTTTCGAGAACCGCACGAAAAAGGTCGGTGTGATAAAGCTCACGCCTATTATCCGGTATAGGCTCCTTCTGTGTCAACGGTGAACAATAAAAATTTTACACCAATAATTTTCTGTGCGATTTTTTCGCGCCGCTAGGAAATATTCAGGCACGCCAACCCTGATAGTTCTTACATGGTTGCGCTTTCTGTTCCTGTGGCCAGCACAGGGAAAAACTCTGTCAAGTGCTCTACAGATGATTTCATGAAACCGGCATCTTGCGTTAAACTACGCCACCTGACCCGCCAAATGGTGGGCAGCGAGGGCGGGCTCTCTGCCACCCCCTAGTGGTTGTTCGAGACCGAAGAAGAGATCTAAAGGCTGGTGAACTCCAAAGCCAGCCTGCGCGATCTGATGCTGGATTTTGAAAAAGCGATCAGCCGTCAGATCGGGAGATAGAAAATCTCAAACAGGAATTGAAAGCAAAAGCGAAGGAAATCGAGGCGATTAAATCCAACAAAACCTCGATTTACACAGTGAAGGTGTTCTTCTATCTCCTGGTCGCAGGCAAAGAAAATAGTGCTTAACTAAAGTACACACCCGCCTACGAAGCACGGGTCAACCTTGCCATCCCGAATAACGTACGAGTCGAGGGTGTTCATTTCCAAATCGAACGCGCCCATTTCCGCCTGACAGCCACCTTTGCGCAGGTGCAGTTCGTTATCCAGCAGCCAGTCTGCATGCGAGCCGACCGGCTGGGCCAGTACCCACAGGCGCTGGATGAGCAGGTTGTATTCATCCCCGTTGAAGAAGAACTGGTAGACGTCTTTGTACTCCTTCAATCCTTCCAGCACGGCTTTGACCTGCAGTTCATCCTTCAGCAGTGGGACTGGCAGGCCAATGACCATGTGGTCCTTCACATAACTTCCCGGTTTGAGCAGCCTGGCTGACCCCAAGCTTTTCTGCAACAACTTTTACTTTCAATAGATTCACTTCCATAATAGTAGTCTCCAACAACAGATTCGCTTCCTTAAACCCCATCGTCTGCCGTCTGAATGAGTGGTTGCATAATGCTACCGCGTGTGGTAGCATCGTTTTTGAGGGAGTAAAAAACATGCCTACCCTACACGTGCGTAGTGTCCCCGAGGATTTGTATGACCGGGTGCGGCAACTGGCGCAACTGCGCAGCCGTTCGCTTGGTGCACAGGTTGTTACGATGCTCTATGAAGCGCTTGATGAAGAAGAACAACGAAAAGATCAGGCGCGTGTCCTGACCTCCATCCGCCGCCGGCGGTTTGCTCCTCCCAAGAAGGCTGCTTCCAGTCTTGATCTTTTACGCGAGGATCGTCATCGATGACAGATGCACCACTCCGGTTTGTTGTTGACGCCAGCGTTGGAATCAAGTTGTTTGTTGACGAGGACTACTCAGATAAAGTGCACACCCTGTTCGAGCAGCTGGCCGCAGATTCCCCTGCCAACCTGTATGTTCCCGATTTGTTCTTCATTGAGTGCACGAATATCCTTTTGAAATACACCCGCCGTTTCGGACGTTCACTGGAAGATTCGAGAGCCGACTTGGTGGACCTGGGCCGTTTATCCTTGCGGGTTGTTCCCACAGCAGAGTTGATGGAAGATGCCTTGTTGCTCGCGGCGGAACAGAACATCACCGCTTACGATGCCTATTATGCCGTATTGGCGTCCCGTCTGGACTTGCCCCTGGTTACTGCAGACAAGCCGCTGGCAAAGGCCGTTGGCGCGCTCTGGATTGGCGCTTTGGATATTTGACATTCAGCAGGAAAATAATATGTGCCCGCTTTCCCCAACCACCTTCCGGGACTGGCAGAGCCAGCAGCAAGTTGACCCTGATTTCGTTTCGGCAGCCAGCACGCTGGAGATCGGCTACCAGGTTTCCCGTCTACGCATCCAGCGCGGCCTGACCCAGGCGCAGCTGGCCGAGATGATCGGGACGCGCCAGCCCTCGATTGCCCGGCTGGAAAACGGTTCGAGCGTACCCAGCCTCTCCTTTCTGGACCGCATCGCCAAGGCGCTGGATGCCCGGATCGAATTACACATCGTCCCGCGAGTTTGAAACTAATCCAGAATAAGAGCATTACCAGGGCTTAAGGAAATTCTCCTCAAGCCCTGTTTTGTTGCAAGAGAGGGGATTACTCGATCACGATCGGCGGGCTACGCACACCGGCCTGCTCGGGTAACCAGCAGACTTTCAGTTCCACCCATCCGAGGTCTTCCGGGCGATTATGGATGCTGATCCATCTCTTGCCAGCATTGCGGGTGAAGATCTCCGGATACTGGATGTGAATAAGGGAATGCACTATTAACATTTAGAGCCATTATGTTAATAACATTAACGTTATTATCGTTATTTTTTATGAAATGTTAACTGATCTTCCAGGGCTTTCTCAGCAGTGGCTCGAAGAATACAATGCCATCCGTCTGCACGAGGCTTTACCGAGCTTGTCGCCCTATCAGTACGCAGCAGATCACGCCGGATTTTTCCACTTTCATATGGTACTAAATTCGGGATGTTGACAAGGTGCCTGGACGCTGACTTACCGGAAGATCAAGGCATTCGAAGCAATCAAACCGGAAGAAATCCCGGCAGAAACAGCTTAACTTTTCCGCCAAATGAAGAACTCCTGACTGTTCAGTCAGGAGTTCTTTCGTCTGTGGGCTCGGCAGAATTCGGACCTGCGACCACCAAGCGATTATGAGCCACTTGGTTCCCTTTCCATAGCTTCCATTCTCGTATTCTACCCCCGTATTTGGTGGTTTCTTTTTAGGCTACCGTACCAAATATGGGGGTGTGCTTCTTTTGGGGCATTTTCAGGCCAAAATCCACTGCAACCCTACTGCGAAACATTTGTGAGCGGTTTCACAATCTCCTCGATATTTTCGGCTGCCGCATCCTGAGAATGGGCCATCACGTGCCCGTAGATGTCGGTCGTGACGCTCGCCTTCGAGTGGCCTGCCCTTCGCTGCACCGTGTTGACCG
>JBGOXG010000007.1:0-32848 GCA_041479025.1 Anaerolineae bacterium | reverse complement strand
GTGGATTTTGCCTCGCGCGCGATTTCGATTGCACGACGTAAAGTTCAGGCCGCGAAAGTAAGCGCTGAGTTACATGTGGCTGATGTTACCCGTCTGGATGGGATCACAGGTTCTTTCGACCTTGTGCTCGACCTGGGTTGTTATCATGGTTTGCAGGAGAAGGAAAAAGGCTTGTATCTCGATCAATTAATTCGGGTGAGCGCCCCCGGAGGATTCTGGTTGTTGTACGGTTTCTTTAAGGCATCAACTGCTCAGGCAGGACCGGGTCTTGTTCCCAATGACATTGATCGGATCCTCACCCGGTTCGGGCTTGTTTCCCGCAAGGATGGTGTCGATAAGCAGGACCGGCCTTCTGCATACTTCCTATTTAAGAAAAAATAATTATCCAATCGGGAATAAACTCTACAGGTATGCGCGTTCTTTTCATTTTTCTTGACGGTGTCGGTCTTGGCGTGAAAGACCCGGAGATCAATCCCCTCGTCCGGGCGAAAATGCCTAACCTTGAGAATCTGCTTGGTGGGCGAAAACTGACCGCCGACGCGATCCCTTGCGAATCAGAGCGTGCCACACTTCTCAGCTTGGATCCCTGCCTCGGAGTGGAAGGCATCCCTCAATCTGCAACGGGACAGGCGACGTTACTGACTGGTCTGAACGTCCCAGCCATGATCGGCGAGCATTATGGTCCCAAACCAAATCCCTCCATTGCTGAAATTATCAAACACGATAATATTTTCAAGCGTATCGTTGGAGCCGGTAAAAATGCGGCACTGCTTAATGCTTACCCGTCTCGATATTTCCACGCACTTGAAAGCGGGAGGCGCCTTCTATCTGCCATACCGCTAGCTGTCACCACTGCAGGACTTCCGCTTTTCAATAAAGAAGATTTTTATGGCGGGAATGCCATGTCTGCTGATTTCACCGGGAATGGTTGGCGGACGATGCTTGGGTACAGTGACGCACCTGTTTTGTCTCCTCATTCAGCGGGAGTAAGACTGGCGGAACTTGCAATGCGATATGATTTTTCCATGTTCGAGTACTGGGCGAGCGACTATGCAGGGCATGGTCAGGAAATGGATAAGGCTCTTGATTTATTAGAAACGTTTGACCGTGTCCTGGGGGGATTATTGGAAGCATGGGATGATGAAGCAGGATTGATTTTCATCACATCCGATCATGGCAACCTGGAGGACTTGTCCACCCGCCGGCATACCACGGTTAACGTGCCTGGAATTGTGATCGGCAGGACGCGTAATCCTTTTTTCAAAGGATTGGTTGATTTGACAGGGGTTGCTGGGAAAATCGAGAAAGAAGTCTTACAGTTGTGAACTAGGTCGTTCTGTCAGCGTCATGGATAGGAATCCCCATGAGCGCAATTTCCATAAACTAAGCGCTCCGAGTAAGGCAGTGCGGAAACGAATGCATCTGCCAGCGGGAAAGACTGCTCAAAGGTGACATAACAGGCATAATCCGGGTGATCAGACGTCCGAGACTGGATCAACTCGGGGGTAAAGAATCAGGCTATCCGATAAAGCAATATAACAATAAAAGCAAATATCCCAAGACCTATAACTACGTTTATCGCATGGGGGCGACCCATTCTTGTCCTCCTGGATAGGATCAATGCTTTCACTATTAACTAATTCTTAGCTATAAACAACCTGCGTGCTTAATTATAAAACGCGTTGTATAATCCGATGGTTGTAATCATTACTCATTGGAGGCATTTATGGCAAAGAAGAAACCGAATGTTATTGGCATTCTCACGGGTGGTGGTGATGTGCCTGGCCTTAACCCGGCGATCCGTGCGGTCACGATCCGTGCATTACGTGAAGGATATCAAGTTATTGGTCTGCGCCGCGGTTGGGCGGGTGTTACGGAGATCATCCGTGAAAAGGATACGGACAACAGCAACAACTATCAGGTTTTGACTGAGGAAATCGTCAACCGTGCGGGACGAACCGGCGGAACTTTTTTACACACTTCCCGCACCAAGCCAAGCAAGGTCAAGAAAGAAGATGTACCGGAGCATTTGAAGGATAAGTACAATGCCGAGGAGAATGACCTGACTCCCGAAGTCTTGAAAAACCTCGCTTGGTTGGGAGTGGATTACCTGATACCGATCGGCGGAGACGATACTCTGAGCTACGGCGTACGGTTGTACCAGGAAGGTATGAAAGTGGTTGCCATCCCGAAGACGATGGACAATGATGTTCCTGGCACTGATTACTGCATTGGCTTCAGTACCTGCGTCACCCGTACCATTTCGCTTGCCAATAGTCTGCGCACCATCGCCGGTTCACACGAACGCTTTCTTATTCTGGAAGTTTTCGGTCGTTACGCAGGGTTTACTGCGATGCTCCCGACGATGGCTGGCGCGGCACACCGTTGTGTAATCCCGGAGTACAAATTCAATATCGAAAAGTTGACCCAGCTGCTCATCTATGATCGGACGCGCAACCCGAGTCATTACTCGGTGGTGCTTGTTTCTGAAGGGGCGATGTTTGAGGGCGGGGAAATGGTCTTTGCTGACCGCTCGACCGATGCTTATGGCCATGCCAAGTTGGGCGGTATCGGCGATTTGGTTGCGAGTCGGGTCAAAGATCTTTCTGCAAAATTTAATAATGGAAAAGCTATAAATGTGATTGACCAAAAATTAGGTTATATGGTTCGCGGCGGCGATCCGGATGCGATTGATTCGATTGTTCCGATGGCGTTTGGGAACCTGGCTCTCGACCTGGTGTTAAAAGGTGTTCACGGCCGCCTGGTGGTCCTTAAGAATGGCCGCTATGACAATGTTCCTCTCGATGTGGTCACCAGCCATAAGAAGCTTGTGGACGTGAATCAGTTCTATGATATCGAACGCTACCGTCCCAAATATGAGAATTTTGAGATGAAACCCCTTTTCATCATGACCAGTGAAGTATAACCGGACTAGTTACCGATTCGCGCTCCCCGTCACATGTTTTCGTGGCAGGGAGTTTTTATATAAACCAAGCCTTAAGCATTTAGATCGTTTACGCTCTTTCCATCTCGGTTAAAGGTTCTCTTGATAATAAATATATACTGGCTAAAAACCCGATCAGCATGATGATTGCTCCGGTCGTGAAGGGGTATAGGACATTAATATCTAGCACAGCACCCGCCCACAGAGGTCCAATAATCCGCCCCAGGCTCATATATGAATTGTTCAATCCCATCGCCATCCCTTGTGGATAGGTTGTGCGTTTTGAAATTAGGGACGAGACACCCGGGCGCAGCATGGAATTGGATAAGACAAAAAAGCCAGAGGTGAGTATTACTGCTGGGAGTGTTTTTGCCAATAGCATAAATGAAAAACCAAAAATGCTGGCGAATAATGACGCTTTAATCACCCATACATCACCGAAATGTCGCGTTGCAGGTCCTGTTAATACCCCTTGCACAATTGCGGAAACAAGACCAATAAAGGTTAGAACAATACCGACGGTGGCCTCATCGTAGTTGTACCTCATCAGAGAGTACATGCTGAAGATGCCTTCGAAATTAGTCAGTGCAAAATTGTGTAAAAACGCCAGTATCAATAAGAAACCAATTGGAGTGGAAAGTGCCTGAAACATCAGCCTGAACTGTGGACCCTGGATGCGGAGCGAGTGCATCCGTTTTTCAAATGGAAGAGATTCGGGCAGAAAAATCCATACCAGAAACATGGCGATAAATGATACAGCAGCTGCGAAATAGAACGGTGCGGAAAGTGAATAGTGGCCCATAATCCCACCGATTCCGGGACCGAGGACCATTCCCATACCCATGGCTGCACCGATGATGCCCATCCCTCCTCCGCGCTCACGCTCGCTGGTTGAATCGCTGATGAATGCCATCGAAGTTGGCAGGGTCGCAGATGATAGAATACCGGCAAGTCCACGCGAAGCATATAACATCCAAAGGCTATTGGATAAACCCAGGATAATCATACTGACAGCATTCCCCAAGATGCCAATCATCAGGATTGGCTTGCGACCATAACGGTCTGACATATTTCCCCAGATCGGTGAAAAAATGAACTGCATCACGGAAAAAATCGCCATCAGCATGCCCATTTCTTTTCCACCTCCACCAAATTTTTCCACGTAAAATGGCAGGATGGGGATAATGATGCCAAATCCTAGCATCACGACAACCAGAGTGATAAAGAGAATGCTGAGATTGCGGTTTTTCACGAATAGATCCTTGCTTGAAGAAATCTCGATGAGAAAATTATATGCCGCCTCATTTACTTCTGACCAGTGTTTAATGTCACGTGACCTGATATAATCCCCAGACTAAAAATCTCAGAAAGGATCTCCAAAATGAACTTTTCAATGTGGAAAAAAGCTCTTAATGTTATTCCATCAGTAACCAAAGATGAATGGGACAAACTGGACCTTATCTCAAAATGGCTCATCTCAACGCGTGCTGCTGTTCTCATTATGACTTTTCTATCGTCTGCACTGGCGGGATTGTTTGCGCTCAGAGATGGAGCTTTCCAATTCCTTCCCTGGCTGGCATTAACCCTGGGTTTGATCTTTGCTCATGCCACCAATAATCTGTTTAATGACTACACCGATTTTAAGAAGGGTGTTGATAAGGACAATTATTTCCGCACATTGTACGGTCCACAGCCTGTTGCAAATGGCTTGATGACTACCACCCAATTATTAACATACACTGCCGTAACCGGGGCGATTGCTGCAATTTTAGGAGTTCTCCTGATCGCTTTCAACGGGTGGGATGTGAATATCATGATCTTGCTGGGTCTGGGTACCTTTTTTGTATTGTTTTACACGTGGCCTCTCAAATATATTGCTCTCGGCGAACTGGCTGTTTTAATTGTCTGGGGACCATTGATGATCGGTGGTGGATATTATGTCCTTGCCGGCCATTGGGATTGGAATGTGGTGTGGGCAAGCCTACCTTATGTTTTCGGAGTGACTACAGTCATCTTTGGCAAGCATATCGATAAAATTAAAGCTGACAAGGAAAAGAAGATCTATACCCTGCCGGTTCTCATCGGCGAAACCAATGCACGCTATGCTGTTCTTAGCATGATGGTTCTGTCTTATGTTTTTGTGCTGGTGCTCATCATTACCCGATATTTCACACCGGTCATGCTGATCGTCTTTTTTGCTGTCCCAACTTTCCTAAAGGTGTATCCGGCTTTATTAAAATCAAAACCCGAAACCCGACCGGAAGGTTTTCCTGACGGGCAGGGAGGTTGGCCGTTGTATTTCGCTCCACTCGCGTTCTGGAACAACCGCTCATTTGGGATGGTGTTTATGTTGGGTTTAATGATAGATACTGCTATTCGCATATTCTTACCAGCTTTCTGGCGTTAAGAGTTAAGACTATGCCCTGGTTAGTAAAATCTCCGAGTTCTTAATGACTCGGAGATTTTTATGGGACAAGACGAAAGTGTTATTTTACACATGATAAGTTGTATAATAATTTCGCAGGTTTTTGAAGAAGGAGAAAACGATGAAAATCAACTTTGCCATGTGGCGCACGGCTTTATGGACACTCGTGAAAATGGAGAAAAAGGAAGAGTGGGATGCGCTGGACGTTATCTCCAAGTGGCTTATCGCTACTCGGTCTGGGGTGACCACCGTCACGATATATTCCTGCATCATCGCCGGATTGCTTGCCTGGCGCTATTTTGCTGAGAATAATATGTCTTTTCCCTGGTTTCCCTGGCTGATTGTCACCCTGGGCTTGTTCATCGCACATGGTACAAATAATCTCCTTAATGATTACACTGATTACTCTCGTGGAATCGATTCAGATAATTATTTCCGAACGCAGTATGGCGTTCACCCACTGGTCCAGGAATTTTGGGACACCAAAACCCAATTGCGCTGGTTTTACATCAGCGGAACGATTGCTTTTGCCTCGGGTCTCTATGCGCTCTGGTACACTGGCTTCGACATGATCGTATTGGGTCTGTTCACAATTGGAGCGCTTGCATTACTATTCTATACCTACCCGCTCAAGCATCTGGCGTTGGGAGAATTATCAATATTCTTAATCTGGGGTCCAATCCTTATCGGAGGGGTGTATTACGTATTGACAGGGCAGTGGAACTGGTTGGTTGTTCTGGCCGGAGTACCTTTTGGATTGAGCGTCGCCAGTATCAACCTGGGAAAACACATTGACAAGCTAGAGGATGATAAAAAGAAGGGAGTCACAACCCTTCCGGTCGCGATAGGTGAAAAAGCAGCACGATATATGAATATTGCGGTCGTCGTTCTAGCTTATGCTGTCATCGTGTATCTGATTTTTGGACCACGTTTCTTTACACCCATCATGCTGATCATATTCTTCGCCATTAAACGAGCATTACTGGTTTTTGGTGTTTTAACCAAGCCACGACCAGCTGAACCGCCCAAGGAATGGACATCTTGGCCGACCTGGTTTTCAGCTTTTGCTTTTTATCATAATCGTATGTTTGGTGGTCTTTTGATCCTTGGGATTTTGCTGGATACCCTGATCCGAATCTTTGGGGCAAGTCTTGTCAACCAATACTGGACGGTAGTTTAACAGGAGTAATCGATTCTTTGGATCGTCCTATTTAGATGAGATTTTGATTCCATCGACTTCCATCCATGCCGGGGCTTGGTTCTCCAAAGTCCCGGCTTTTATTTTACCTGACGGCAAGAACGCCGCATATTGATTATCTATCCAGATTACCAATCCGAGTGGCCCAACTGGTGACATAGCAGTCATAAAAATGGGATGGCCATTAATCTCAAAGATTACTCTGTTCTTTTCCCAATGAAGAAGATATTCATTCCACTGTGTCACATCGATATTAATACCAGTGCTATCTTCACCGATAATCCGGTTTAATTTAGCGCGTAGCCATCGCGACCCGGGTCGAAAGGCCAAAATAGGCAACAGAATGAGACCCGGCGTGAGACAAATCGATGGGATTTTGGGAGAAAGGAAAGTTGCTGCCAGAAAGCCATTTGAGGGTTTATCGTCTCGAAAGGATAGATAGTTGTCCGGGGAGGCGTAGAAAAACCAGGCAGCGTTAGGTAGAACCGGTAAAGGACGTGTCATTCCTCCTAACCCAAGCAATAAGCTAAATGGATCGTTCCACAGTCCAAAACCCCATGTGCCGGAGATGGAATAGTCTGAGACGCGGGCTCGCAAGTTCAGAGTAGTGGGGGTATCCCAGGGAAATTTTTTGCGGGGGCGAGTGACATAGTCATCCAGCTGCGCCAAACTATAACCGGATGATTTTCCAGCCGGTATTTGTAAACGCCAGCCGGTTTTAGATCGCGTTACACTCGAGCCGGGAGTGGTGCGTGGGGAGATTTCCATTCCCTACTCACTTGGGAACTCTGTTTCGATTTTCACCTGGGTATTCCCTTGATTTTCCGGGCGATTGACGAGGTAGACACCCAGCAGAATGATCCCACCGCCAAATAGCGATGCCACAGTGATTGGCTCATTGAGCATTGCTGCGGCCACGACAAGTGTCACCAGCGGTTCAATGTACAGGAATGCGCCCAGTTGTGATGCAGGAAGGGCTTTAAGGGCATCATACCAAGCGATATAAGCCAGCCCGGATCCGAAAAGGCCTAGTAATAGAATCGCGGTGCCCCCCCGTAATGTCAGCTTTGGGAGTTCGCTCAAGCCGGGTCCAAAGCCGAAAATCCATATGCAACTGAATAACCAACCGAGCAGCATCACGAAAAACATCATCCGTGCTGCAGGATGGGATTGCAGTCCACGCCTTGAGAGGATGGAAAAAATCGCCCAATTGATAGCGCTGATAAGGATAAGGAAATCACCGAGAGTGATGGCATCCCCTTTTGAGAGTATTTGCAGGTGTCCTTTGCTGACGACGAGCAGTACACCGAATGTAGCCAGAGCAGTGCCGAAGCCCCGTAACCAGCCCAGTTTTTCTTTAAGGACTAGCCACCCAAGTAAGGCTATAAAGATTGGCGTAGTGGCGACAATCCAAGCAGTCGTAGTGGCTGCAGCAGTCCGCAGTCCGTTGGCCTGTAGCCACTGGTGAAATGTGACTCCAAGGAAACCAAGCAGTGCAAAATAACCCCACTCGTTTTTGGTGGGTAAGGCGATTTGCTTCCGGATTACAACTGTCAAGCCGAGCACCAACACGCCCATCAAGAATCGCAACCAGACAATGGTTGCAGGGGAGACTTCACGTAGAGCGATTTTCGTCGCAATGAAAGTACACCCCCAGATGGTTACCGCGAAAAGTGCCTCAAGAAATATGAGGAAATTACTTTGACGTGTCATATTAAGTAATATTGACCAACATTATCTTTATCGATAATCTCTGTTTGTGTTTTATCCACTAGTAAAGTCTTTAAAGTATGGTTAAATTTCATAAGATTGTAATTAATGCGCAGTAATCATTATAACATTTGAAATATCTTAGTCTTTCTGCGAACTCTTTATTGTTGCGGGTATAATATGGCTGGAGGTTTAACAATGGAAATTATTTGGTATGGGCACTCTTGTTTTCGACTAGCCGAACGTAGTATGGCAAGCGTGGTGACTGATCCCTATGATTCATCAGCCATCGGATATGAGCCTTTGAAACTTCGTGCTGATATTGTAACGATCAGTCACGATGCAATTGGGCACAACTATACCAGCGCAGTGAAGGGCGTTTCTCACATTATCGACGGACCCGGGGAGTTTGAGATCGGCGGTGTATTTATAACAGGGGTGCAGACTGATACAAATGGCAAGAAGGCATCCGATAAACCTCGGAACACACTCTATGTCTTTGATTATGATGGCTTGAATGTGGCTCACCTGGGCGACTTGCGTCAGGTCCCATCGCAGGCTGAGATAGAAGCGCTTGGCAATGTCCATATCGCATTTGTGCCGGTAGGCGGTGGTCAAGCTCTTAATGCCGCCAAAGCCGCAGAAGTGGTTAGCTTGATTGAACCTAATATTGTTGTTCCAATGCATTACGCCACCAAGACGGCCAAAATACAGCTGGAACCTCTTGGAAAATTCCTCAAAGAAATGGGATTGACCTCACACGACACACAGCCATCGTTGAAAATCACACGATCCGGCTTGCCAGATGAAACGCGTGTAATCGTCTTGGATTACCAGGTGAGTTAGGTGTAACTATGCCGGTTAAAGTTCTAATGACTTGGGATATTTCCACCGACCACGAACAGGAATACTTCGAATTTGTGATCGGCGAGTGGATACCTGGGATCCAGCGGTTAGGACTGGAACCTGTCGAAGCGTGGGCAACGATATATGGGAACTATCCGCAGATCCAGGTTGCCATGCTTGCACCTGACCTGCCGGATGCTCAGCGCGTACTGAATTCAACCGATTGGAATGCCTTGAGAAGCAAACTTTTTACTTATGTGCATAACTATTCATTCAAGGTTGTAGACGCTAAAGGCGGATTCCAATTCTAAGATGTCTATTTAGGCTTTCTACAGGACGTAAGGTCTTCTCTCCCCTTACGTCCTGTTTCCTTGTGCTGTTTCACCAATGAAAAAATTTGCGGAACTCATTCTTGCCTGGTATACCCGGCATGCACGCCAACTGCCGTGGCGCAATCACCCTGATCCTTATGCGATATGGGTCAGTGAAATTATGCTTCAGCAGACACAGGTGGCTACTGTAATTCCATATTTTGAGCGCTGGATGAATAAATTCCCGGATATTTCCACGCTTGCTGTTGCAAGTGAGCAGGAAGTCCTTTCGTTGTGGGAGGGTCTGGGATATTATGCTCGTGTGCGCAACCTTCACAAAGCAGCTCAACTTGTCGTGTCAGAGTTTGGAGGAGTTATTCCTAGGGATATTGCCGAACTGCGAAAGTTGCCCGGTGTTGGGCGGTACACGGCAGCTGCAATCGCTTCGATGGCATATGGTGTTGATGCTGCAACACTCGATGGCAATTTGCGGCGAGTCTTTGCCCGAGTTTTCAATATCACTTTACCGGCGAATACTCCTCCCGGCGAAAAAATTCTGTGGGACCTCGCAGCGCAGCACCTGCCAAGAGGGCATGCTGGTGAATATAATCAGGCGCTCATGGATCTTGGCGCGACAATTTGTCTTCCCAAAAAGCCCCGTTGTCCGAAATGCCCTGTCAGGAATTTGTGTGAAGCACGAGCACTGGGAGTGCAGGATGTTCGCCCGGTTGTCAAAAAAAAGTCAGTGGTCCCGATAAAAATCCAGGCTGCAGCGGTCGTTGTGAGAGATGGCAAAGTCCTTATGGCGCGGCGACCGTCAAAAGGGTTGCTGGGTGGTATGTGGGAATTTCCCGCTTCGCCAGTGACCACAGACCCCGCCTTGGGGTTGTCGGCCGAGCTTGAATCCGCATACCAGCTGAAAGTTTTTCCTGTATCCCCGTTTGCCACTATCCGCCATGCCTACACCCATTTCAAGTTGACAGAATATGTTTTTTTATGTACTCTAAGAGGAGAGAACACCCTGCCAGAAAACTGCCGGTGGATTTCGATTCCCGAATTGGATCAATATCCGATGGGAAAGGTGGATCGCCGGATAACTAAAAAATTGATTACCGGAAATGAATGAGAAGGGTTTATCCAGAGAACGCCAGCAGATGGTGGCTGAGCAATTGCGTCCGCGAGGAATCCGAGATCCGCGCGTGCTTTCCGCTTTTGAAACCATTCCACGACACATCTTCATTCCGGATGAAGAGCAAGCTTGGTCTTATGGCGATTATCCACAACCCATCGGTTTTGGCCAAACCATCTCGCAGCCTTATATCGTCGCCTTGATGACAGAATGTCTCAGACTGACCGGCACAGAAAGAGCATTGGAAGTGGGTACCGGATCCGGTTATCAGGCTGCCGTCCTTGCAATACTGGTTGCAGAGGTGCATACCATCGAAATAATCCCAGAGCTGGCCGAAAGAGCCAGGAAAACATTCGAAACTTTGGGAATTAAGAATGTACGATCACACGTCGGTGATGGTTCGCTGGGTCTTCCTGAGTTCTCACCTTACGATGCAATCCTGGTGACAGCTGCTGCACCACAGGTTCCTCGCCCCTTACTTGACCAGCTATCGGATGGCGGCCGGCTCATTATCCCTGTAGGGAGCAGGGGATTCCAGGAGCTCGAATTATGGCAACGAAGAGGCACCACGTTTAAATCAGACATTATTCTCCCCGTGGCATTTGTTCCGCTTCGTGGTCAATTCGGTTGGGGAAAAGACTGGTTTGAATAATTTTGATATTATTATTGGGATTAGCAAGATGCGCCGTCATCGGCGCATCTTGCTAATTAAAGTCTAAGCCCGGGTGACTGTGACAAACACCATTGGTCTTCGGCGGGTTTCATTGTAGAGGTGACTCCGCACGGCGGCGGTGACGACCTTCTCGATATCCTGCCCCCCTCGATTGATAACCTCGACTATTTTCTTCCGCGCGGCGGGGATGATTTCTTCAGCATCCTCTGGAGAGACAAATCCGTGCGTGATAATTTCAGGTTCGTTCAACATTTTCCCGGACCGTTTGTCGAGGGAAAGATTTATCAGGAACATACCTGAACGGGCCAGTTGTTCACGCTCGCGCATGACCTCTGTATCCACTTCGCCAATACTTCCGCCTTCCACGAAAATATATCCACCGGGGATCCGTTCACCGAGAGACAATTTGCCATCCATTAGTTCCACGACTTGACCATTCTCGACCACAACGATATTCTCTTCAGAAATACCGACTTGTTTTGCCAACTCCGCGTGACGTTTTAGCTGCCGCAATTCCCCATGGACGGGCATGAAATGTTTGGGACGCACGAGGTTAAGAAGAAGTTTTTGTTCTTCCTGGCTGGCATGACCTGAAACATGAACCGGAGCGATTGAATCATAAATAACATTCGCTCCAAATCGTAACAACCGGTTGATCGTGCGGCTGATTGATTCTTCATTGCCGGGGATTGGATGCGATGATAGTACTACAGTGTCCAGTGGCTCGACTTCGAAGTGTCGATTTGTCCCGGTGGAAAGCCGCCCAATAATGGATGACGGTTCACCTTGTGAGCCTGTGCACATCAGGACAACTTTTTCGGGGGGAAGATCTAAGGCTTGCTCTATGGTAACCAAAGTCTCGTCAGGGACGATTAGATACCCCAATTTCCGGGCGATTTTTACATTGTCCACCATGCTTGTTCCGACAAATGCGAGTTTTCGATTGTGGCGTACGGCTGTATCAGCTACTTGTTGCATCCGGGAAATCAAGGAGGCAAATGTCGCAATGATCACCCGACCGGGTGCTTCCTTGAATACAATGTCCAAAGCCGGTCCAATGACTCGTTCTGAGGGTGTCCAACCCTGACGTTCCGCGTTGGTTGAATCGGCCAGGAGTAAATCCACACCGCGGGAAGAAAGCTCAGCGAGCTTTGCGTAGTCAGTCGGCCACCCATCCACCGGTGTGTGGTCAAATTTAAAATCACCCGTATGGATGATCAAGCCTGCCGGTGTTGTGATGCCAAGCCCCACCCCGTCAGGAATGGAATGGCAGACGTGAAAGAATTCAACCTTGAATGGACCGATCTGGACGGTCTCTCCAGCCTGTACAGTTCGCAAGTCGGCTTTGTTGGCCAGTCCGTGCCGGGCAAGTTTCACTTCGATCAAGCCAAGCGTGAGGGGTGTGGCGAAGATGGGCGCAGGGATTTGCTCAATCACATGGCGGATCGCACCAATGTGGTCTTCGTGTCCGTGGGTGATGACAATCCCTGCTACTTGATGGCTTTTGTCCAGAAGGTATTCGAAATCAGGGATGATGTAGTCGATCCCGAGCATATCATTTTCGGGGAACATCATACCTGTATCTACAATCAGGAACTGATTGTGATACTCGTAGACCATCATGTTCTTTCCTACTTCGCCCAATCCCCCAAGAGGAATGATCCTTAGTTTTTTATTTTTTTGACTCATGGATAATAATTAATCCTTTCAAATATGGTCCGCTATTGGCGGGTTAAGTTTAATGTAAAAAGCAAAATACCCTGCGGATTATACCGAGGGTTCGTTCCACAGCGCTGAATTTTAATTGCCATAAAAAACTGCCTGACGGCAGTAAAGTTCGCGGTTAATGCCCGTCAGTATAGCAGGGGTTAAAGGATTTGTCAAAGCGCTTTAAATTCACCGCTTGTTGTAACGCTCTATTCGTAAATCGTATTTTAATTGGGTGTCATGTAATTTTTTCTGAAGTTCCTTGCCTTGATTAATATCATTTGTTGTTTTAATTTTGTCCTTTAACTCGGTAATCTGATTGAGCAATTCCACCTCTTCAGGGATGTACCCCGCATTCTTCAGGATCGAATATCCAACCCGAATATCTTCCGGGGTGTCGAAATATCCGTTTAAATTTAATGGTTTTCCTTTACCCTTCAGATTCTTAAAATCCCCGCGCTCGATCGCATCTCGAATGGCTGCTTCAGTACCTTTAGAATCATTTTTGTCAATTGGCATAATATTATCCTCAAAAATCCTCGATCGAATATTCTTATATGGATTCTTCCCAGATGATCGTCATTTCATCACGTTCACCTAATGCGTCCCGCAGGATCGACACCAGGACAGGATCAGCCCCTTCACCTTCAAACAACGACAACAACATGGGCGTAATCGCATAATCGCGATCTTCGAGATCTTCCTCTTCGAGTTGGTCTATCAAGAACTTTAGTTGGTTTTCGGTGATAGCACCTAGAAAAGTACCATTGTCTTTATCGAAAAGTTTAACCATGCGAACCTCCGGTGAATTTCCATGTACTAACCCCAGTATACAGAAAAGTTTCAAATTGGACAATGATGGATTGTATTTATTTTATCTTTGTTGTAAACTTTCTAATGTGGTTTTGAATAGGAGACACCATGACGGTATTACTTTACCAGACTGATAGTTACCTCAAGGGTTTTGATGCCCTTGTTACAGCTGTGGATCGCGAAAATCGGGCCATAGTCTTGGACCATTCTGCTTTTTACCCGGGAGGAGGAGGTCAGCCTTGTGATTACGGGATGATCACAGTTGGCGAAGTGGAATATTCTGTGGAAAAAACAAAAAAACAAGGAGAGGATGTTTTTCACTATTTGGGGGAAAGCGGACTCCCCGTGGTAGGATCAAGTGTACAGGCCACCCTTGATTGGGACCGGCGCTATAAATTGATGCGCACGCACACAGCCCTCCATGTCCTGTGCGGAGTTGTTTTCCGCGACTATGGCGCTTTGGTCACCGGTGGAGATATGGAACCGCTCGCCGGACGCATGGATTTCGAATTCGAGACAATGCACGCGGAGCTTGTTCGGGAGATCGAGATGGCGGTCAACCAAGAAGCAGCAGCAGCGCATGAAGTCCGTGTAAAGATTTTGCCTCGTGAAGAAGCTTTCCAGATCCCGGACTTGATTCGAACTAAAATCAACTTGTTACCTGAGGGGATTACACAGGTCCGCACTGTGGAAATCGTTGGGTTGGACCTGCAGGCTGATGGAGGAACACACGTAAATAATACGGCTGAAGTAGGTAGCATCCGCGTGGTGGATTATAAGAGCAAAGGCGCCATCAACAAGCGGATTTACATCGCAATCGAATAGGATGCGTCATGGAATATCGAAATTTGGGAAGAACAGGTCTGAAGGTATCTCCTTTATGCATGGGCACCATGCAGTTTGGCTGGTCAGCTGACGAATCCACCTCCTTTGGCATCCTTTCTGCGGTTGCTGAAGCGGGAGTAAACTTCATCGATACTGCAGATATTTACTCTCGCTGGGTTCCGGGGAATCCAGGTGGGGTTTCTGAACAAATCGTCGGTCGCTGGATCAAGCAGGCAGGTATTCCGCGCGAGAAACTGGTCATAGCCACCAAAGTGCGCGGACGCATGGGTGACGGACCCAATGATGAGGGTCTTTCCCGCATCCGTATCTTGCAGGCTGTGGAAAAATCCTTGCAACGGCTGCAGACCGATTACATCGACCTTTATCAGACTCACTGGCCGGATGAAAATACGCCTATAGAGGAGACTCTGCGCACACTCGATGATCTCGTGAGATCCGGCAAAGTCCGCTACATAGGTTGTTCGAACTATGCTGCCTGGGAAGTCATGCAATCGCTCTGGGTGTCAGATCGACTCGATCTGGTAAGGTTCGATTGCCTCCAGCCGCATTACAATTTAATCGAACGGGATGAATTTGAACGCGAGTTACGGACTGTATGTGCCACATATGGGATTGGCGTGATCCCGTACAGCCCATTGGCGGGTGGATTCCTGACAGGGAAATATCGAAGTGGAAAACCTGTCCCCGAAAGCGTTCGAGCCAAAGGCTTGCAGCACGTATTCACGGAAAAGAATTTCTCCTTGATCGAGCAAATGGATGCTATTGGTAAAACGCACAATGCTTCGGTCAGTCAGATCGCCCTAGCCTGGATGCTATCCGATCCGATTATTACCAGTTCGATTATTGGTCCGAACACTCTCGCACAATGGATTGATAATTTTGGCGCATTGGAAGTCAAGCTTTCAGTCGAAGAGAAGAATTTACTTGATAATGCCACACGTTGGCAGGAACACGATGAAAAATAGTGATTCTGACAAGATGCAAAGGCGCTATAAGCTAATTAATTTAGTAGGATCTCTGGAGACATATGCCAGCCAAAGTTGTTTTTAACCCCTATTCAAACCGTTGGAAAGCAAAAGAACGGTGGGCAGACGCAGAAACAGCGCTTCGCTCAGCGGGTATTGATTTTGAGATGTCCGCTACAGAAGGTCGAAATCATGGTACCGAATTAACCGTGGCAGCAGTGAAGGCAGGATTTTCTCCCATTATTGCCGCCGGAGGAGATGGTACGATTGGTGAAGTTATTAATGGGCTTTATCAAGCCCAAGGGGAGGGAAGACTCGGTCCGCTGGGCATCCTGCCACTGGGTACCGCAAACGATCTGGTTCATAATATCAAACTGCCTTTGGATCTCGGCGAAGCAGCCAAAGTCATCGCTGGAAAGAAAACTCGAATGATGGACTTGATCAACCTCAATGGGATGGTATTTGGAAATAATTCGGGGATCGGTCTTGAACCATATGTCACGACCATTGAGAAGAAGATGAAGCACTTGAGAGGACTCATGCGATATCTTAATGCCGCATTACTTGGTATCAAAGACAATCCACACTGGAATATCACGATGGAATGGGATGGCGGTGAATACGTTGGTCCGGCTTCGTTGGTTTCGGTGGGGAACGGGGCGGTGACAGGCGGCCTATTCTATATGGCACCTCACGCTGACCCATTCGATGGGAAGCTGACATTCCTGATGGGTTATCGTGGTACTCGGCTGGGGGCATTGCTTTTACTCCCCAAATTGATGCAGCCGGATGGGAATGTTGTCCATGAAAAGGATGTGATGGAAGTCCATGCTACCAGGTTAAGAATTCATTTTGACCGTCCTGCCCCGGCTCATATGGATGGAGAATTGTTCCCGGAGTGGAGGCAGGATTTTGAATATAACATCCTCCCATCAAAATTGCAGATATTGACAACCTAAATGTCAGAGCAGCCGCTTGTTGTTTCCCTATGATGATTATGATCTTGGAAATTTCGGTATGACCGATCCGCTAAACTTGGAATTCCACCCCCTCACTCCCGATCGCTGGTCGGACTTTGAAAAACTCTTTGGACCCCGTGGCGCTTGTGGTGGGTGCTGGTGCTTATTTTGGAAAAAACCCCGTAAGCAATATTTCGCTGATGCCTATGAGAGGAATCGCCTCGATCAAAAAATGATCGTGGAAGGTGGTACAGTTCCCGGCATTCTCGCTTATTGTGAGGGAGAACCTGTCGGTTGGTGTGCTGTTGAGCAGCGTGGAAACTATCCAGCCCTGGAGCGCTCTCGAATTCTCAAGCCCGTGGATGACCAGCTGGTATGGTCGGTCACTTGTTTTTATGTGGGGAAAAAATTTCGAAATCGAGGGGTTACAGTGGCTTTGTTGAAGGCGGCCATACACTTTGTCTCTTCTGAGGGTGGAAAAATAATCGAAGGTTACCCCGTCGATGTGGTTGGCGGAAAATCACCTGCCGCGTTTATTTATACTGGTATCGCATCTGCATTTAGGCAAGCCGGCTTTGTTGAAGTCGCGCGCAGATCTGAAAAACGCCCGATTTTTCGATTCATTGTACGGTAGATTGCTGGAGTAGGAAAATTGCCCGAAGATTAGTAATTATTTATTCAAAGAATTAAATATTCCGGGGAGACTCTTTTGCGTCGACAGCAGACATATTATATTTTTTCCATTGCCTTTCTCTCAGTAGCAGTTATCGGTGGACTATTCTGGGCAAACTTGCGCTTCACCCGCAATGAGATAGGGGGAAATGATTTTGCTGTTTATTGGACGTCAGCACGAACTTTGCTCTATGATGGTGCTACACCTTACGGGGAACTCGCTTCTCTAAAGAGTCAAAATCTAATATATGGACTGGCTGGAAAAGAAGGTGATCCTCCATCGCGGTTGGACTTGCCATTTCATATCGAGACATTAATTCTCCCACTCGGCATCATTTCAGATTTCCAGCTTGCGCGCGCCGTGTGGATGTCTCTCCTGGAAATCAGCCTGGTCGTCACAGTTTTTATCAGCATTCGAACATTGCGTTGGAATCCAAATCCCATGGTGTTGGCAGGGATGATTTTATTTGCCATCTTCTCAGTCTATGGACTTTGGGCGTTGATCTTGGGAAATGCTGTAGTCTTGTCGGGTCTTTTGCTAGCCGGGGCTTTATTGGCGCTTCGTGAAAATCAGGATGAATTGACTGGAATATTATTAGCCCTGGCGACATTTAAATTCCTGACAGTGGGTTTTTTCTTGGTTTTTATCTTGTTTTGGGCCATGTTTCAACGAAGGTGGCGCATCTTTTTCCCGTTCATTATGACGCTTGTTATCTTTATCGCTGTGTCTTTCTTTTTCTTTTCAAATTGGTTCTTACCTTACTCGCGTGCGGTATTTATTAACCTTAAGTTTGGTGGTTGGTTAACACCGGGAATGATTTTCAAGGACTCGCTGCCTTTTGTCGGGGAAAAACTGGGTTGGGTGTTGTCAGGTCTTCTGGTGATTGTCTTGCTGCTGGAATGGTGGTTGGCAAGGAAGATGGAATTTCATCGGATGATTTGGGCGGCATCTCTTACGATCGCGATAACGCCGATGCTCGGGCTCCCCACTTCTCCACAGAATTACATTGTCCTGCTCATACCTTTAATTATTTGCTTTTCAATCATCTCGAGCCGGTGGAATTTCTCTGCTTCCATAATGATTGCTGGTATCCAGGTTATTCTTCTTGTTGGATTATGGCTGATTGCAATATCCGCGTTCGAAAAAACTACTGCACTCTTCTTTCCCCTCCCTGTCTTCGTAATATGTCTACTTTACTGGGTGCGCTGGTGGGCTATCATTACACCTCGCAGCAGAATAGAGTCAACTAATCTTCATCCTTAGTTATGCGCTGGTATTATTACCTGGTTTTAGGACTTTCTGGTTTTCTCCTTGCCCTGGTGGTTGCACAATTTCAATCTGTGCCAGGTTACATGGACGCGGATTATTATTTCGCTGGGGGTGTACGTCTGGCTGAGGGGCATGGTTTTAGTGAAATGGTTTTGTGGAATTTTCTGGATGATCCTGTTAGTCTGCCTCATGCCTCCCACGCTTATTGGATGCCACTGGCGTCAATCCTTGCTGCTTTGGGAATGGTACTTACGCGTACCATAAGCCTGCCAGCTGCCCGATTAGGGTTTTTTCTAATCGCTGCGTTCATTCCGCCAATGACAGCCTTGCTTAGCTATACAATGACCAAACGTCGTGATTTGGCGTTTACAGCTGGTTTCTTGGCGGTTTTTAGTGGATATTATGTCCCATATTTTTCCACGACCGATACATTTGGTATTTACATGGTATTTGGAGCCCTTTTCTTCCTGCTCATCGGATTGGGGATTGTTCATGAAGACTTCAAGCAACGATATTTGATTGCAATGGGATTGGGTGCCATTGCCGGTCTTGCGCATTTGACCAGGGCGGATGGTGCACTTTGGCTCGTTATGGCATTGTTGTCTGTTTATTTGTTGCCGAGGTCAACAAATAAACAGAGAGTCGTTTCAATGGGAGTGGTTATTCTGGCTTATTTTCTGGTGATGGCACCCTGGATTTCTCGAAATATTTCAGAATTTGGGACTCCTCTTGCTCCGGGAGGAAACCGTACTCTTTGGATAACTAACTACGACCAGACTTTTTCTTATCCCGCCAGTAAATTGACCTTGCAAGCATGGTTAGATTCCGGTTGGTCGTCCATATTGAAAATCCGAGTGGAGGCATTAAAGTGGAATCTTCAGACAACATGGGCTGTCCAGGGGGCGATATTCCTGCTGCCTTTCATCTTGATTGGTGCTTGGATTTACCGGCGCGATTTGCGAATACAGATTGGGATGATTGCCTGGTTGCTGACTTTCATGGCCATGACCATCGTATTCCCATTTGCCGGCTCGCGTGGTGGATTTTTACACTCCGGCGCGGCTTTACAACCGCTTTGGTGGGCGCTAGCACCGGCAGGGATTGATCGCCTCGTGAAATGGGTAGCAGAAAAAAGGGGTTGGAGAACTGACGAAGCCTTGAAAGTTTTTCTTGTTGGTTTGATCGGGATTTCCTTCATGATGAGCGGGATGATTTTCTATAAGCGTGTCTACTCTCGGCCAGGATGGGGTTACGAATCTGCCCGATATCTTCGTGTGGAATCGTTGTTAGAAAGATCCAATGCTTCAGCAGACGACGTTGTGATTGTCGGAAACCCTCCGGGCTATTTTAATGTCTCAAATCGTCCTGCCATCGCTATTCCTAATGAAAGCCTGGATACAGTCCTGGATCTTGCCAAACGATTTAACGCACATTATTTGATCCTGGAAAAAGATGGTGTGCCTTTACCTCTAAAAGATGTCTATGATAACCCAACGTCATTTTCATCGATCCAATATCTTGGAGAAATTGATGGCACAAAAATATTCGCCATTCCTTAAACTTCCTAAATTTATGATGCTAGGGATAGTTTTTGTTGCTGTACTATCCGTCTTAGGATATTTACTTGCAGCACGACTGACTTTCCGGTTAGGCTTTCCTCTCGATGATGCCTGGATACACCAGACGTATGCCCGAAACCTTGTCTATTATGGCGAGTGGTCATTTATCCATGGCCAACCCTCTAGTGGTTCAACAGCACCGCTATGGTCAGCGTTACTTGCCGTGGGCTTCTTGATAGGTTTAAGCCCATTGGCTTGGACGTATTTATTAGGAACGATCATCCTGATTTCACTGGCGATTTTCTCCGAGTATACAGTTCAGCAATTTGTAGAAGGCTACCGCTCAAAGATTCCTTGGGTCGGTGTCTTCATCGTATTGGAATGGCATCTTGTTTGGGCAGCAGTTTCCGGAATGGAAACATTGTTGTCCGGGTTATTGGTGACTTTTGTACTTGGGGCACTGGCTCTGAGTTGGCGTAATTACCTGTCCCTTGGTTTGCTCATCGGTATTAGCGTCTGGGTGCGCCCCGATGCAATCACGCTCATTGGACCTGCGGTATTGGTTATTTTCCTAACAGGATCTTCATGGAAATCACGTTTTTGGTCACTGTTTCGATTATGCATAGGCTTTGGTGTAATCCTAGCTTTTTATTTTCTGTTTAACCTCGTTGTTTCACGTACACCATTTCCGAACACGTTTTATGCCAAACAGGCAGAATATGCGGTTTTACAACAAATACCATTGCATATTAGATTCTTCAGTATCTTATTGCTTCCTCTAACTGGCGCAGGGATTATTCTTTTGCCAGGAGTTGTGATTCTGGCTGTTTATGGAATTAGAAATCGGAAATGGGGTATTCTCGCAGGTATGATCTGGTTTGTCGGTTATATCTCATTGTATGCCTGGCGTCTGCCAGTTACTTATCAACATGGACGCTATATCATCCCTACGATGCCAGTTTTTTTCATTTGGGGATTGGCGGGCATGATGCTGATTTTAGTTATTCCTTCACCATCTCGGTGGCGATGGATGATGATGAAGACCTGGCAGATTTCAACTGCCATAGCGGCCATCTCTTTCTGGATCCTCGGTGCACGGGCTTATGCTATTGATGTGGCTGTAATCGAATCTGAAATGGTTACAACGGCTCGTTGGGTATCCGAAAATATCCCACCTGATTCATTGGTTGCGGCTCACGACATAGGGGCTTTGGGGTATTTTGCTCCCAGGAATCTGTTAGACCTTGCAGGATTGGTAAGCCCAGAAGTAATTCCATTTATTCGGGACGAGGAACAGCTTGCACGGTATATTGATCAAAAGCATGCCGATTACCTGATTACATTTCCTGGTTGGTATCCCATGCTTGTGAAAAACCGCCCGGTTCTCTATGTCTCAAATGGCCAATTCGCTCCACTAATGGGACAGGATAATATGGCTGTTTATTTTTGGTTTATTCCATAAACGGGTGGAGGGTATTCTTAAAAATTGCCGCATCAGTACACTTGTGCTATACTCAAATGGAATAAATCCGGGACACAGAGATAATGAGCGATATAACTGTCATTGTGGTGGACGATCATCCTTTATTCCGGCAGGGGGTTGTAGATTCATTATCCCTTGAACCAGGTATCCGCGTAGTTGGACAGGCAGCAACGGGTGAAGAAGCCTTGGAAATGATCCATGCCTTGTATCCGCAAGTTGCTATTGTTGATATTAATTTACCGGGTATAAATGGTCAACAAGTCACTCATCAGATCATTACTGAAAAAATCCCTACGAGAATCGTTTTGCTCACCGGATATGATGATAGCGAGCAAATTCTTCATGCGGCTATTGCTGGCGCAGCGGGTTATTGTGCCAAGGATATCGAACCGCGCCATCTTACGACCGTTGTAAAACATGTCGCCAATGGGGATTATGTTATTGGCGAATTGGTCTTTACAAGAAAAGAATTTGACCGTTGGCTTGAAAAACAACTGGAGACAGCTCGGCGGTCGTACAGTGAACCAGGAAGCCCGTTTCACCCTTTGTCTGTCAGGGAAATGGAAGTCTTGGAATGTGTCGTGCGCGGTATGAGCAACAAGGAAATCGCAGCCTTGTTGGGTATAAGCCATCAAACTGTCAAAAACCATGTTACATCGGTTTTGCGAAAATTCGGGGTAGAAGATCGCACTCAAGCGGTAGTATATGCCTTGAAGCGTGGCTGGGTAAAACTTAATATTGAAAAGAAATAGGAGTAAAAAATGGTTTTAACTGATGATAGTAACGAGGGTGTAGTTCAAGAGAGTGTTCCGCAAACTGTTCAGTCTGAGCTGGAAGAAACAGAAAGAACTCTACGCGAAACGACTTTAATGATCGGGCAGAGTCAACAAGAATTCAGCAAGCTCAGTCAACGAAATGCGGCAATCACTGCACACCTTCAGCAAGTTCAAGCGAAAATGGAGAGTCTGCCAGTCGGTGATGTTCGAATGGCTTATGAATCAGCATTGGATGCTCAACAACGTCTTTTCGTAATGCGTGGTCAGCTTGAAAAATTACAAAGTGATCGTATCCATCTCGAAAAACACAAAATAACTTTAGAGAAAATGATTGGCACGACCAACCAGGATGGCACTTCCCAGCAAAAATCCTCGAAGGTAACCACACCTGGTATGGAGATGATTATCAATGCGCAGGAGTCGGAGCGTCAACGCTTGTCACGTCAAATGCATGATGGCCCGGCGCAGGCACTATCCAATTTCATCCTCCAAACTGAGATTGCCATGCGGCTTATGGATATTGATCCGGCTCAGGCAAGAAATGAATTGGCCAGTCTGAAGGCAGCAGCAATGACCACCTTTCAGAAAGTGCGTAATTTTATTTTTGAACTGCGCCCGATGATGTTGGATGATTTGGGATTAGTACCAACTATTAAAAGATATATCGATACATTTAAAGAACAGACCGGCTTGGAGATCAGCCTTGCTATCTCGGGCAAGGAACGCAGGCTTGAACCCTATGTAGAAGTGATGATTTTTCGTTCCATGCAAGAACTACTCGGAAATGCTGTTCGGCATAGTCAGGCGACCTACGTCAAGGTTCAGTTGGATATGGGCGACGCCTTTGTGAAAGTAAGTGTTGACGATAATGGTAAAGGATTCGATACTGAAGTGATTCGACAGGGGAATAGTCTAGGATTGAAAGTGATACAAGAAAGGGCGGAAATGCTTGGGGGAACATTAGAAGCCGACTCAGTCATCGGAAAAGGTACAAGAATTGCGTTTTCTGTACCTGCTAGAGCGGTGTGACCAGGGTACTAGTCGACTAACTAATCTGTAAAGAATAAACCATCCAATAACATATATAATATGGATAGTTCTGGGTGTCATTCCAGGGCTACACTAGAAACAGGAAGGAGGTGAAAAGACATGTTATTCGCTCCGAAGGAAAAAGGACAAGGCTTGGTAGAGTACGCTTTAATCCTCGTTTTGGTTGCTGTCGTTGTTATCGCTGTTTTGACCCTGCTTGGTCCCATCATCGGCAACGTTTTCAGCGACATCATCACCGCAATGGGTGGCACTTAAGGCTGATTATGGATATCACCCCTTAAGTGTTCTATTTGTTCTGGGGTTTTCCGGGACACATCAATGAGGAAAGGAGGTAATTAGACATGTTATTCGCTCCGAAGGAAAAAGGACAAGGCTTGGTAGAGTACGCTTTAATCCTCGTTTTGGTTGCTGTCGTTGTCATTGCTGTTTTGACCCTGCTTGGACCCATCATCGGCAACGTATTCAGCGACATCATCGCCGGCTTGGGCGGTACTTAAGTTACCAACGCCCGACTAATTTGAAATTAGTTTGTACTCCATACTGGACTTCATTGAGAAATGAAGTCCAGTTTTTTCACTATTATTTCACTATTATTTAACTGGATGTGCGTTTATAATAGTTTCTGAAGATGTTGAAAGCGACCAGAGATCGCTTTAGGTACCAGGGGTTTCAGGCTGAAAAATCCAGATCGAATTAAGAGGGGATTGGTAGAAAATGCCTATTTGGAACGATGACAATCGATTCTAACCAAATTTACATCAAAAATTACAAAATTGTATAATTTTTGACCAGTTCGTTTTCTAGTACAAGTATAATAAACTTATGTATAATAATAAGATGATAGAGAAAAACCTATTAATACTCCGCGTGAGCGGAAGGAGACTCCCATGAAACGAGGACGGACCATTCTATTGCTTCTCCTTATTGTTGTGATTGCGGCCGGGGCTGTATTGTTATACCTTAACCGCAAAGGGGGAGGAGGCGCGACCCAGGCTACCCCTACTCCATTGGTTCGCTATATCGATGTGATTGTTGCGGGGCAGGCTATCCCAAGAGCCTCGTTGATCGGAGAGGATGCGCTCGGTACAATCCAGATTCCCGAGGATAAAGTTGTGGCGGGTATGATGACCGACATGAACGAAGTGATTGGCAAATTGGCAAAATACCCTCTCGAGCAAGGTGTACCTATAACACGGGCCATGTTGGCGGAGTCTGTGCTTCAAATAGCCCAAGGTGGCTCTGAGGCAGCGCGGTTGATCCCGCCGGGTATGACAGCGATTTCGATTCCCATTACACGCCTTTCTTCTGCTGCATATGCGATTCGAGATGGGGACCATGTCAATGTGATCGCTTCTATGCTTTTCGTAGATTATGATCAGTTAACCCAATCTGCAGCCCCCCTCCAGACGGGTGGAGTCTCACAGGAACCAGGTAAAGATTTAACCGGAATAGTAGCAGATGGCGGTAAGTATGGACGTACTGAACTCGATACTACGCTTAATGTTCCTTTTTATATTCAACCTGGCGAAGGCCAGCGACCACGATTGGTAAGCCAGATGGTGTTACAAGATATTCGTGTATTGCATGTGGGGAACTTTAAACTCCCTGAACAAGAGGCCATTGATGCTCAGATGGCACTTCAACCGACCCCCACTCCTCAGCCTGGCGCACCAGTAACAAATCAGGCAGCTGGAGCGCAACCGGATATTATTACTCTCGTTGTCACCCCTCAGGATGCCGTAACTTTGAGTTATTTGATTTACGGTAATTCAAAACTTACATTGACTCTAAGGGGAGCCGATGATCAGTCACGTGTGGAAACTGAGGCTGCCACTTTACAATTCCTATTAAGCCAATATGGAATTCCAGTCCCGGCGAAGCTGCCTTATGGTACGACACCGCGTATAGATGAATTGGTTCAGCCATTTATGCCGAATGATATCGTGATCAATATAAATAAGTGAGGTGGGTCGTTTTCCATATAATAAATTCTTTGTGAATACTTCGGAGCATTAAATGGCAGGCGAAAAAATTCGAGTTCTCATCGTTGACGATGTTGCGGAAACCCGCGAAAATGTCCGTAAGCTTCTCACATTTGAAGCGGATATTGAAGTGGTCGGAGCAGCTCGTTCCGGGCGGGAGGCAATTCAACTCTCCCAGGAATTGAATCCAGATGTAGTATTAATGGACATCAATATGCCCGACATGGACGGGATCGCCGCAACAGAAGCGATTCGTCAACGAATGCCCTCTGTTCAAATTATTATCCTATCTGTTCAGAGTGACTCAAATTATATGCGGCGCGCAATGCTTGCAGGCGCCCGTGACTTCCTCACCAAGCCGCCTATGGCTGATGAGCTTATTTCAGCTGTCCGGCGTTCCGGTCTTATGGCACAGGAAGAAAGATCCAAGGCGTCTGTCCAGTCTTCGTACAATGTCCCGGCAGCAGGTGCAGCCCGAACATTGGTTGCAGGGGCCACTGCTACAGGAAGAGTAATAATGCTATACAGTCCCAAGGGTGGAACTGGGGTTACGACTCTAGCTGTAAACCTTGCCATTACTTTAAATAATGAGGAGACTCCTACAGTATTAGTTGATGGTAATCTTCAATTTGGAGATATAGCAGTATTCCTCAATGAACAAGGAAAGAATTCCATCCTAGATCTTGCGCCGCGCGCAGACGAATTAGACCCAGAGATTATCGATAGTGTAATGATCAAACATGCGGCGTCAGGTTTGAGAGTTTTGGCTGCCCCATCTCGACCGGAGTATGCGGAAAGAGTGCATGGTGATCAGTTTAACAAATTGCTTCAATATCTACGTAAGATGTTTGCATATATTGTTGTTGATACTACCCCTGTGCTCAACGAAATCACATTGGCTACACTTGATCAAGCGGACCTGGTTGTCCTATCAGTGACACAGGATATCCCCTCAATTAAGAACGCTCGCCTATTCCTGGACTTGCTCAACACAATCGGTATTCAGCGTGGTCGTATTTGTTTCATTGTCAATAAACACGATAAGCGTATTGCAATCACACCTGAGAAAATTGGAGAGAATTTAAAACAACCTGTCGAAGCTATAATCCCTTTGGATGAAAAAGTGGTTATTCCTGCGGTGAATCGAGGTGTTCCATTCGTTCTTGACAACAAGGCTCAACCTTCTGCGAAAGCTGTCTTTGCACTTGCAGAAACCGTCCGCTCTCGATTATCCAAAATGGAATCTGGCGAAGAAAAACCAGTACGAAAATGAATTAGGGGTATCAGGAGGAATAAAGAATGTCATTACTCAAGCGTATCGAACAAGGTCAAGGAAAACCCAACGAAGGACAGTCAGGTTCCCCCGGTCAGACTGCGCAATCGGGGGGTGGAAGTGGATTATCTTCCTTGCAGGCACGCAGGGTCAGCGCACCTGCATCTTCTCCTCAAGCAGGAACATACTTCGATTTAAAGACCCGGGTTCAGAATAAATTGTTGTCAGAATTAGATCCTTCCATGGATATCAGCAAGACCGATGATGTCCGCCGAACGATCCTGGACCTGTTTGAACAAATTCTTACTGAGGAAAATATCGTTCTCTCACGTCCGGAACGTCAACGTCTTTTTGAACAAATCACTGCAGAAATCCTCGGCTTGGGTCCTTTGCAGCCGTTGTTGGAAGATGAGTCCATCACCGAAATCATGGTAAACGGCCCAAAAAATATTTACGTGGAACGGAAAGGTAAAATCCACCGGGTACCGGTAACATTTGAAAGTAACGATCACGTCATGCGAATTATTGATCGTATTGTCGCTCCACTTGGCAGGCGTATTGATGAATCCAGCCCCTACGTAGACGCTCGTCTTCCGGATGGTTCTCGTGTAAATGCAGTAATTCCTCCCATTTCACTTGTGGGTCCGACGCTCACCATTCGAAAGTTTTCGAAGAATCCAATCACAGTGGAGCAGCTCATTCAATTTGGGACGCTCACACCTGAGGCAATTCAGTTTTTGAAAGCAAGCGTTGAAGCCAGGATTAATATCGTTATTTCCGGAGGCACTGGTTCTGGAAAAACGACATTACTGAATATCCTATCGAGTTTCATTCCCAGCGATGAGAGGATTCTGACCATTGAAAACGCCGCCGAACTTCAATTGCGTCAGGAACATGTTGTTACACTTGAGTCTCGTCCAGCTAATATCGAAGGACGTGGAGAAATCACGATTCGACAATTAGTGGTTAATGCCCTTCGTATGCGTCCCGACCGAATCGTGGTTGGCGAGATCCGTGATGAAGCAGCTCTTGATATGCTCCAGGCGATGAACACTGGTCACGACGGGTCAATGACCACTGCCCACTCTAACAGCCCTCGCGATACATTATCTCGCCTTGAGACGATGACTTTAATGGCAGGTATGGATTTACCCGTGCGTGCTATACGCGAGCAAATTACATCAGCGGTTGATTTAGTCGTGCACCAAGAACGGCTCCGGGATGGTACCAGAAAGGTTGTGTACATTACGGAAGTAAGCGGTATGGAAGGTGATGTAATTACCACGACAGATATATTCTTGTTTGAGCAGACTGGCGTGGAGAATGGTAAAGTAATTGGACGTTTACGGCCAACGGGTTTACGTCCTAAGTTCATGGAAAAAATAGAAGCCGCAGGAATCCATCTTCCCCCATCCATTTTCGGTATCGGTGAACGCCGTCGATACTAGGATGAGAATTATTTGGATGTCTGGTAGAAAATGACAGGTGGCATATGTCGTTAATTACATTATTACTAATTGGACTTGGCTTTATAGCTGTCTTGTTAGTTGTCGGCATCATTGTTACGTCCTCTAACGAAAGCAAGATGGTTGAGGAACGTCTTGGACGATTTCTTGATGAAGATCAAGCTCAAAAAGGGGATACCAATCGGGAACCATCCACCAGCATCATTTCTGAGTGGGTCAACAGGCGGGTAGAAAAATCTTCGTGGGGTGATAAACTTACGCGAGATCTCGCGCGTGCCGATATGAAGTTTAAACCAGGGGAATTTGTGGCTTTTATTGTCATTGTTACAACTGCGCTTGGTGGCCTCGCTTGGTTTATTGGTGGGAGAAACATCGTATCACTGCTGATTGGCGGTGGTATAGGTTCGGTTTTACCTTTCATCTATCTTAATCAACAAAAATCACGCCGATTGGTCAAGTTTGACGAACAGTTGCCCGACATGATTAACTTAATGGTGAATGGTCTTCGGGCGGGTTATTCCACCATGCAAGCCATGGAAGCGATCAGTAAAGAACTTCCACCCCCGATCTGCAATGAGTTCAGACGTGTGGTACAGGAAATGCAGATTGGTGTGACGATGGAGCGTGCACTTGATAATTTGGTACGACGTATTCCCAGTGCAGACTTGGATTTCGTCGTAACTGCGATAAATGTCCAACGTGAGGTTGGTGGTAATCTTGCTGAAATTCTGGATATCATTTCCTACACAATTCGTGAACGTATTCGAATTAAAGGTGAAATCAGAGTTATGACCGCACAGGTCATTTACTCAGGCCGTATTCTATCGCTCGTACCGTTGTTCATTGTGGTTATTTTGTGGTTCATCAACCAGGAATACATGATGGAATTTGTAAAAAACCCAACATGCGGTGGTTTGGCTGCGGGTGTTGGTGTTATTATGATAGGCACTGGATACTTTATAATGACTCGTATAGCCAAAATCGAGGTGTAAGATGAGTCTAATAACAATAGTTATTATCCTGGCAGTAATTATTGGTGGCGTTGCTATCGGGCTGGTGGTTGTCGCCAAACGGATGCCCAAGGAAGAAGAAGATCCGCTTCAAGCACGATTGGCCGAGTTTACTGAACGGGGAGAACAAGTCACACTTGAAGAAATTGAAATGTCCCAGCCGTTCACAGAACGGGTTCTTTATCCATTAATGAGGAAATTCGGGGAAATATCTACGAAATTTACTCCTCAGAAAGTTTTACAGGATACCTCAACTAAATTGGAATTAGCAGGAAACCCAGGCAGGATTGATGCCGCCACCTTTTTTGCTGGCCGATTTGTGGTCGCCGGTGTAGTTGGAGTTGTGGCTTTCTTGCTTTTTGATTTTTCCATTATGAAACAGCCATTTTCACGAGCATTGTTGTATTCAGGGATTGCGCTGATCATTGGCTTTTTCTTCCCCCAACTATGGTTAAATGGTGAAATTTCAAAACGGCAAAAGAGTATTCGAAAAGCGATGCCGGATGCATTGGATTTACTAACCATCTGTGTCGAGGCTGGTCTTGGTTTCGATGCAGCGATGCAAAAAGTAGCAGAGAAATGGGAAAATGAACTCTCAATGTCCTTGGGACGCGTAATACGGGAAATCCAGCTTGGAAAAATTAGACGGGAAGCATTGCGTGATATGGCTGACCGAGTTGGAATTCCAGAGATGACCAGTTTCGTAGCAGCGGTTATCCAAAGTGAAATGCTAGGCGTCAGTATGGCTAAGGTTCTGAGAATTCAATCGGATCAGATGCGTATGAAACGTCGTCAACGCGCAGAGGAGGAAGCGCATCAAGCTCCCATCAAGATGTTGATCCCAATGGTGGCATTTATTTTCCCGTCAATTTTCATCGTTCTGATGACACCCGCAGCTATTCGATTTATGGGTTCTGGTTTCATGAAGGGTTTCTAATTCGAAAAAGTGTCTGGACGTTCAGTCTGGGCCTACAGCTTTTACAAATTCCTGTGGCGTGGGCTGGATTGTCTTTTCCCACCCGTCTGCGCGGGATGCGGAAAGTCAGGGTCTCGTTGGTGTGGTGATTGCCAGAAAAGAATAATTCCGTTACCTGAACCTGTATGCGACATCTGTGGCATGCCTCAGAGAAAAAGTGGCATCTGTCAACTTTGCCTGATCTCACGACCGCCTTATCATGCTTTGCGGTCGTGGGCTGTTTTTGAAGGACATGCGCGAGGTGCAATTCACAATCTCAAATATCGTCGTGATTTGGGCTTGGGGATGCTTTGTCAATTCCTCTTGTAAATTATATTCAGACACAAAATTGGTATATTGACATGGTGATCCCTATCCCGCTTTGCAATCAAAGGTATAAAGAACGAGGTTACAACCAAATTGCATTGGTCGCTTACCCCTTATCGTTAATGACGGAATTGGTCTATTCACCTAATGTCTTGGTTAGACAACGACATACCCGTTCACAGGTTGGCCTTTCGGCCTTAGAGAGGAAGCAAAACGTCGAAGGGGCTTTTTGGGCTAATCCTCGGTTGATGTCCGGAAAATCCGTTCTTCTCATGGACGACGTTGCCACAACTGGCTCAACGCTCGCTGCTGCTTCAGATGCTCTGGTCGTATCCGGCGCATCCAAAGTTTATGCTTTTACACTGGCGAGGGCTCTAACTCATCACGGATTCAATATTGCTTGAATCCCTTCCCATCGCTTCAGTGATAGCACTCTCATTCATAACCTATCTAAGGAGGCACCAATGATGCAAAAAGTTGAAATAGTGGGTCATGAAATGCAGGTGACAGATCGTTTACGAGATTATATTAACAAGAAGATCGTCAAGATAGATCGACACCTAGCCAATTTAGAAGAGGCTCGTGTGGATTTGGAGCATGTTAAATCTGCCCGGAGTGCCTCAGATCGTTACATCGCGCAAATCACCCTTCGCGGAAAAGGATTTATTCTTCGCTCAGAAGAACGATCTGATGATATAAGAAACGCAATGGATGCGGCAATTGATAAGGTTCTTCGTCGAATAGACCGCTTCAAAGGAAAACGTCATCATGGAAGGGGGAATGGAAAGACTGCAGCGGATGTAGCACCTGAGCCTGTGACGTCTGTTGAAGAGGAAAACGAAATGACGATATCCCGTCGAAAAACCTTCGACCTAATCCCAATGGGTGAGGATGAAGCTCTGGAACAGATGCGCCTGCTCGGGCATGATAATTTCTTCATCTTCATAAACATTAAGTCTGGTAATATGAATGTGGTTTACCGCAGGCGTGATGGTACCTATGGCTTGATTGAGCCAAGGATCCGTTAAAAAGCCAGTGGCTATAATATCCTTTCGCTGATAAAATCAACTAGCCTTGCGACGCAAGGCTAGTTTTTCAATCTTGGAGATTAAATGGAACTCAATGATTTTGATGATACTTTTCTTGCCCCGGAATGGAAAGAAAGTCTGGATCAGGAATCTGTCCAGACAGCCATTTCACAAATCCTGAAAGCTTTTGGTGAAAATACTCAGCGCGAGGGGCTTGAGAACACACCCAGGCGTGTTGCTCGGATGTATGTTGAATTGCTGGCGGGTTACAAGGCAGATCCGGCGACCCTCGTGAACGATGCAATATTTGATGTTTCCTATGATGAAATGGTGATAGTACGTGACATCGAATTTTATAGTATGTGTGAGCATCACCTTTTGCCATTCCTGGGCAGGGTTCATGTTGCCTACATCCCTAATGGCAAGGTAGTTGGTCTATCCAAAATTCCCCGGATTGTGGATATGTATGCGCGCCGGTTGCAGGTACAAGAAAGAATGACCCGCCAAATAGCTGATTTCGTTCGTGACTTGCTTAAACCTCAAGGCGTGGCGGTAGTTGTTGAAGCACTCCATTTATGTACAATGATGCGTGGGGTCAAGAAACATAATGCGCGGATGACAACGTCTGCTATGCATGGTGCTTTCCGTGCCAACCTGGCGACACGTCAAGAGTTTTTGGATAATATTTCCAGAGGTGCAACACCCCTTTGGGATTAAATAAATCGATTTGGTTTTCAATCCAGCAGATACTGATGATTCCCTCAAGTTTGATTGTAAAAACTTCCAGTGTCAATTCACATATTTCTTATTCTCGCGTTCAATTTCCACTCCCACTGAAGCCACAAATCGGACCGCCCTGGTTTTTTCCACTCGTACCTGAACCTTTATTACTCCTGTTTCCTCCAAGCATAAACGAGCAATGTCCTCAGCTAACGCTTCGACCGTGAAGCGCTGGGCTGATTCAGCGTAGGTGCGCACTTTTTTTGCTAATATGCTGTAACTGACTGTGTCGGAAATGTCATCCGTTTGGCCTACTTTCATTGTATTGGTAAATACGATGATATTGATGATTATTTCCTGCGGTTGTTTCCGTTCATCAGGATTTACTCCAATGATGCCTCGTACTGCTAAATCTTTTATGATAATTTTATCCATGTTGGTTAATCCCTCATATCTTTGTGATTAAATTGTTGGGTTATGGTATTCAAGTTATGCCGTTTTCCAGTCCAAAAAACGCAAAGCACAATAAAATCTAGGCGGCCACTTGGGTTGTCCTGACGCTATTGAAAATGATTTGACTATCACCCCGAATGCCTTCAAGGAATAATATCCACCCGGATGTTAGAGCCACGTATTTCAAGAAGAGTGTGCCAGAGGGTGAGAATCGGTTATAGTCCAGATAAACAATCCCAAGCGTATTGATTCCAGATTGCGTGTAGCGATCCTACTGGCGATATTTATTTTTGAATCT
>JBGOXG010000214.1:0-3771 GCA_041479025.1 Anaerolineae bacterium | reverse complement strand
AGACCTGCCCATACTGCGGGCGACGGCATAAACCCAGGGGGCGCGTGTATACCTGCCCGGCTTGCGGTTTCGTCGGCCATCGGGACATCGTGGGCAGCGCCAACCTGCTTTCTCGATCGCGGTTTGGGCAGGTGGGCCAGATCCGTCCTCCGGCAAGGGTCAAGTATCGTCACCCGTTCGATGCAACGGGCAAGCGTAGTCCCGTGGACACCGGGCAAGTGGCCTGGGTTTTCATAACCCAGGAAGCTGCGCCCCTTCTTTAGGGACAGCAGAGTGTCACTGCGTAGTAAAATAGGGTTATCTCTTTTCCGGAGTCTCGCATGCCCATTTACGAATATGTCTGCCTCGAGTGTAAAACTGAATTTGAGACCCTCCGCCCGATGAGCCAGTCGGATGCGCCGCTGGCCTGCCAGTCCTGTGGCGGGGAGCACGTCAAGCGCAAGCTGGCGGTGATCTATGCCATGAGTGGCGGACACGCCGTTGCAGGGACCTCCGGCGGTTGTTCGTGCGGTTCCTGTTCAGGCGGGAACTGCGCGGGTTGTTCGAACTGATAAGCTGGTTTCCCATCTAATAAGGAGGAACATATGGAATTCACCCAACTTGGTCGCACCGGTCTCAATGTTTCGCGGTTGTGCCTTGGCACGATGAACTTCGGTCCGCAGACCACCGAGGCCGACTCATTTGCCATCATGGACAAAGCCCACGAACTGGGCATTAATTTCTTTGACACCGCCAATGTCTACGGTTGGAAGACCGGCGAGGGCGTCACCGAGCAGATCGTCGGCCGTTGGTTCGCCCAGGGTGGCGGGCAACGTGAGAAGACGGTCATCGCCACCAAGGTGTACGGGCGCATGGGTAAGTGGCCGAACGAGTCGCGCCTTTCTGCGCTGCACATCCGCCAGGCGTGCGAGGCCTCGCTGAAGCGTTTGCAGACCGACCACATCGATCTGTACCAGTTCCATCATGTTGACCGGCTCACACCGTGGGAGGAGATCTGGCAGGCGTGTGAAGTGCTCGTCCAGCAGGGCAAGGTGCTGTATGTCGGCTCGTCCAATTTTGCCGGCTGGCACATTGCCAAGGCGCAGGAAGCCGCCAGGTCCCGCCACTTTACGGGACTGGTCAGCGAACAGAGCCTGTATAATTTGGATGCCCGCATGATCGAACTCGAAGTCATCCCGGCGTGCAAGGACTACGGATTGGGCCTCATTCCGTGGAGCCCGCTGGCGGGTGGTCTGCTGGGCGGTGTGCTCCAAAAAATTAAAAAGGGTCGCCGCGCCTCGGAGGATACGAAGAAGAAAATCGAGGAAAAGCGCCCGAAGCTCGCAGCCTGGGAAAAGTTCTGCAAGGAAATGGGCGAGAAACCCGCCGACGTGGCCCTGGCCTGGCTGCTGCACAACCCGGTGGTGACCGCGCCGATCATCGGTCCGCGCACGCTGGAGCAGTTGACCGGCTCGCTGCGCGCGCTGGAGATCAAGCTCAACAAGACCGCGTCCAAAAAACTGGACGAAATATTTCCCGGTCCCGGCGGCGAGGCGCCTGAAGCCTACGCTTGGTAAATACCAGCATAATGTGAATAAAGGAGGAGACGGGCACTCCATTCTCCTCTTTTATTTTTTCAATGCAGCCTCTAGATCGTCGGGTAAAGAAAGATAAAGGTTCCCGTCGACATCCCTTTTAAAGGTCATCCAGAATATCGTCGCACCCTTGTCATCTGCATAAAGGGAACCCTCCGGTTTCGTAAACTGGACGAGGTGCCAGTAAGAGTAATAGCCTGAAGGATCCAGGATATTTCCGTTTCTCTCGCTATAGATGATCGTCAGCGGCAGACACTGGTAAGCATACTGCCTGCAGAAGGCGTCCATGATGGCAGCCGGGTCTGTGGTCAAACCCTTGCTATTGAGGTAATCCTGAAGTGAAGGTGAAAGGAAAAACAGACCGGCATTCGCGTAATCGCCCTTGCTGGCAGACGAACTGAAATTCATCAGCATTTGCTGACTTGCCAGAATGCCGTCATCTGGCAGCCCGATAAGGAAAAGGGCGGATTCTTCTCTTATCATGATACTTTTTCCATCCGGCGCAAAATGTAGATTGTCTGTATGCACCCAATGCTGGTTACCGACCTGCGTCCAGGTGGAAGTATCCCATATACTGGCAGTAAGATTATCGTTGTCAGTGTGAGGCTTGAAAGGCGCTGTACCAGAAACGATCAGCATCGAACCATCCGGGCTAAACTCGATGGATGTCGTTTCGACGAACTGGTTGTGCAGGCTGGAAATCTGCTTGCCGGTCGCGGCATCCCATAACAGGATATCCCCCCCGCTTTGCTTGCTGGTGAGTACGAAAGCCCCGTTTGGTGAGATGGACGCCAATTCCGCATCGCTGCCCTGGGGATGTATATTGGCGATTTTTTTCCAGGTGGAGGTGTCAAATACTGTTAGCTCGTTGCCACCTTTCTGGGTGGAAAGGACCAGCCGGTTTCCATCAGTGCTGAACTTGCTGATATCCACGCCATACTGGGTGTCTGCCGGAATCTGTTTGACGAGATCGCCGCTGGCGGCATCCCACACCATCAAAATTCTCCCTATATTTGACGTAGAGCTTCCCACAATCGCTGTGATTTGCTTTCCATCCGGGCTGGTTGCGACATCGGTAATGATATAGTGCTTTTTGCTCCAAAACACTCGATCCAATTTCTGCCCAGCGATGTCCCAGATGTTTATTTTCCCATCCGGGTAGGTGGAATAGAGCAGTTTTTGCCCATCAGGGCTGAACGACCAGCTAAAAATTCTTTTTACGCCCTCATCCAGCGGGATGGTACTGACTAAATCTCCTGTCCCGACATCCAAAATGAAAAGGGTGCGTTTATCAATTGCGATTGCAGCAGCAACTGCGATGGATTTGCTGTCCGGGCTGTAGACAGGAAAGAACGGATCGTTCCCGCCGGCGATCTTATCAAGATCTGGACTGTAATCATGGAGCTGGACGAGCTGGGAGAAATTATCCAGCCCGATGACGGGGGGCGGGGGTGGGACGGTGGGGATGAAGGTTGCCGTGGGGGTCGCGGTGGAGGTCGGGACGGTTGTGGAGGTTATGGCAGGTGTGCTGGTCGCGGTATTGACTTGTGTTGAAGGCGGATTGGTTGCCGTGTTGACATCGGAGGGCAGTGGCGTGTCCATCGATGCGGCAGGTTGAGCGCCGCAGGCGGTCAGCAGGACAGAAATGACGATAATAAAAGCGAAAGCTTGTCTCATAAGATATCCTTCCAATTTATCTGTATAATAATTTGTGAGATCTCATGTTCCGAATGGATAAGGCTGAAATTATAATGTCCTTTCCTCATTATTCTTACCCTACTTATCTATTATTTAACCTGGTAACAGATATCCTGTTTGGAGGGTGTCGCTCCTTCCGCGCGGACGCTGCCGCCTGTCTTGCCAGGCTGATCCCGCCCCTGCGGGTTTCAGGTGAGGAGAATATCCCTTCAAGTGGTCCGTGCCTGCTGACGTTTAATCACTACTTCCGGCCGGGTTTTAATGCCTGGTGGATTGCGCTGGCGGTCGTATCACAACTTCCGATGGGCGCTCATTTTGTGATGACGGATGAGCTGACCTTTCCCGGCAAATGGTATGCGCCCGTGGGGATGTCTCTCAGTCGTTGGGTGCTGAGACGGGGCGCGAAGGTCTATGGCTTCACCAGCATGCCGCCCATGCCGCCGCGTGAAAAGGATGTGGCAGCGCGTGCCCATGCCGTCCGCGCGGTGTTGTCCTTCGT
>JBGOXG010000143.1:0-5984 GCA_041479025.1 Anaerolineae bacterium | reverse complement strand
TTTCGCCAGCAGACAGGACTGTCCCGGAAATAGACCCGATCGGCGGTTATTTGTTTTTATATTGGATTGACGATAAAGGCAATGTTTGCCATGGCCAGCCGGGCGTGAGCGGCCAGCCCGGCGCTGTTTATGTTAATGCTTTTCAGCAACAGGCCTATGACTTGTCCATCCAGCAAGCAAATATCACAACAACCCAACTGGTGGATTTTCAGAAAATCCCTTATCGTTTTGACTCTTATGTTTCAGAGGCACAGGTTTCGGGATTGCATTTTGTTCAATATGGAAATGTATTGTGGAGATCCAGAAAAGACGGCTCGGCGTTCAGATATACGGGCACGATTTACTTTTCTGTTCCACTTATTATCTCGGTGGATACCACCCATACCCTTTTTCCCTACTTCCCCGATAAACAAAGGGTCTGCAATTCGGAGACTCTACCTTTGCCTCCCCTTCCAACCACAAAACTCGGGCAAGATCCCAACATGTGTGCGGTTCGCACCTTTCCCACCGCGGATTCCATGAGTTATCCGGACAGCTTGAGCTACTGTCTTATCAAATTGCCTCAAGGTATGAACTGGACGAACTGGCCTTAAGGCTGTAATAAATCCAAGCCGGGGGTGCTCCTTTACACCGAAAATATATCGGGGCAGGCAACCCACCGGGGCAGGTGTGGAGGGGTTGCTCGTGGAGGCGTTTCATGGCTAAACCGTCCCGTCCCCAATCATCCCGAAGGTTTTTTCCACACTAACCTTCGGGACATTGAACCTGAATGAAATGATTGCCATTGCAAACCATTTAGCGGTATAATTATCTTACTATTTCTTGTTCGATAAGGAGAAGTAAGACATGGATACGGTCACAATTTCCCCGAAATATCAGGTCGTGATTCCTCGCGCAATTCGCGAGAAGTGGAATGTCAAGCCAGGGCAAAAGGTCCGGTTCATTATTTATGGCAATCGCCTGGAGATTGTGCCAGTGCGGGACATCAAAGAGGCGCGAGGCTTTCTAAAGGGCATGAGCAGTAATATCGAGCGCGATGAGGGTGACCGCCTATGAACGTTGTAGATTCATCCGGCTGGCTGGAGTATTTCATAAACGGCAGCAATGCGGGCTTTTTCGCGCCTGTGATTGAAAATGCGGCAGATGTGCTTGTGCCTACCATCAGCCTTTTTGAAGTGTTTAAGCGCGTCCTGATTGATAAGAATAGAGATGATGCGTTGGAAGCCATCGCGCTGATGAAAGCAGGGCGCATGGTTGATTTGGATGACAGCCTTGCGCTGGTTGCCGCAGAACTTTCGTATGAGTTGAAACTCCCTTTGGCAGACAGCATTATCCTTGCGACTGCCCGCGCCAACGATGCCACGCTCTGGACGCAGGATGTGCATTTCAAAGGCTTCGAAGGCGTTAAATATAAAGAGAAGAAGGAATAAAAAAGACTTCCGGGTTTTCTAAAAACTCGGAAGTCTGATAAGAGGGTGGGGTCGCGTCGCTGCGGAAATTCATGAAAGCAGGTGTGATATGAAAAAATCCTACTCGATCATCCTTGTTTTTGGGATCACCTTGTTGTTCTTCATCCAGTTGGCGGGCACACTGGTCGAGTCCATTTACATCCTGGACCTGATGAACTCGAACCTGGACGAAAAAGCGCTGGGCGTGCTGTTCTTCTTTACGCCCCTCCTGCTCCTCCCCTTTTATAAACGATTCCCGCGAGGCGTGGTCTGGGCATCCTTTGCCGTGCTGCTGCTCGCCCGGGGATTGCTCCCCTACCTGAATACCACGAACCGCGTACTGGCTTCCGGGCTGGGGACATTCGCCGCATTAAGCCTGTTCTTCCTCCTGCTGAGGGCGAAACCCAAAGGAGAGACTCGCTCCCGTCTGGGTCTGTGGGGTTCCGCCGGGCTTGCGCTGGCGGTGAGCCTGTCCGCCCTGCTGCGCACCATCGACTACGGCCTCGATTACTCCCTGACCGCCGCGGGAGGGTGGGTCGGGTGGGCTCTCTTTGGGCTGGCATTGGGGTATTGGCTGACGCAACTGGACTTTGGTAGCGAAGAGTCCGCCGCGGAAAAGAAAGGCGGCGTGACATCTGCCCTGCTTGGGCTTTACCTTGTCATGACCCTGGTCTGGTTTGCCTTTTCCGCCCCGGCGGTGATCGCCCGCTGGACGGAAGGCAGCTATCCCCTGATCGTGACCGCGGTCAGCCTGTTCTCCCTCGGCTGGGTCTTATTAACGCTCCTTCGTCCGCAGTGGCTTGACCGTATCAGTCCGCGCGGGCTCCTGCTCTGGAACCTGCTGTTCACCCTCTGTCTGACTGCCCTCATCCTGGCGTACCGCGTCCCTTTCCCACCGACGCCTGATTCCGCGCCCGTGGTGGTGGCTGCCCCCAACTGGCTCGCGCAAATCCTGCTCGTTCTCATGCTCCTGTTGTTCCCGGTCATCTTTCTCGATATGCGCCTGTTCCTCAACCGGATCCGGCAGGCGGACCCGTCTCCGCGCGACCTGGTCCCCGGGATCCTGCTGGGCGGCCTTATCATGATCCTGCTTGTGTTCGCTCATATTTTTACCAATGTGTGGGGATATGTCGCACCGGTCAGCACGCCTTTCCGGAACACGTTCTGGCTGACCTACTTTTTGATGACGGGGGTCATCACCCTGCTCGTCTGGCTCACGCAAATGGCTGAGTCCGCTCCTGAAACGGATTCCGCCGGGTCGTTCCATTGGGGCTGGGCGCTTCTGTTGGGGGCGATCTTCCTTATCACCGCGGTCAGGGCGCTGCCTGGGCCTCGCGTCCAGGTCGACTCGGCAGACCGGACCTCCCTGGTGGCGATGACCTTCAACACCCAGCAATCCAATGATGAATTCGCAGAGAAGTCCGTTGACGCGCAGCTCGCGCTCATCCGCAGGGTGTCGCCCTACATCCTTGCGTTACAGGAGACCGATTCGACCCGCATCTCGCTCAACAACAACGATTACGTCCGTTACCTGGCTGAAAAACTTGGCTACTATTCCTATTACGGGCCGACCACCATCACCGGCACCTACGGGACAGCCATCCTGTCGAAGTATCCGCTGTCCAACACGCGCTCGGTCTTTATCTACAGCGACAAGGATGAGACCGGTGTCGCCGAAGCTGAAATTGAAGTGGGCGGGCACCGTTTTACCATCTATGATGTCCACCCCGACAGCTCGGATGCCGCCATGCTGGTCTTTGCGAAAACGCTTCTGGAGCGCTCGAAGGGCAAGCCCTACGTGATCGCAATGGGCGACTACAATCTTCGGGATTACGAAGAGGCTTATCAACTCATCGACAGTGTTTTGACCAACGCCTGGACGAGTGTCTATCCAACCGAGATCAGCGCGGATGGCGTTGATATGTCGGGTGAGAATCGCATTGACCACATTTTTGTATCTCCTTCGCTGGGGGTGCGCAATCCCATCTACGTGCTGCCCCCTGAGTCCGCCACGGATCACCCCGTCCACTGGGCGGAGATCTACTGGGAAAATCCATAAGGCGCCCCCTCCCCGGGATGAATTGGTTGCCATTGCCAACCTTTTGGCGGTATAATCGTTTTACGATTATCGTTCGATAAAGGAGTAGTAAAATGGAAGCCTTGACAACTATTTCATCAAAATATCAGATTGTGATTCCACGTGAAGTCCGGGAACAGTTCAATTTAAAACCAGGGCAAAAAATCTTGTTCATTCCCTACCAGAAAAGCATTCGCCTGGTGATTGTGCCGTCCATCAAAGATGCATTAGGAATGTTCAAAGGAATGAATATTGATAATATCCGCGAGGAAGAGGACGAGGCGCGCTAATGAACGTCGTTGATTCGTCGGGTTGGGTGGAATATTTTGCCAAAAGGTCAAACGCCAGGTTTTTCATTCCACCTGTTCAAGATTTGGAAAATCTGCTAGTGCCGTCCATTTGTATTTACGAGGTCTTCAAACGGCTCACTTTGGATATGGGGGAAGAGGACGCATTGCAGGCTGTTGGAATTATGTCCTACGGTCATATCATTGAATTGGATCGCAAGATTGCAATTGATGCCGCACAAATAGCGCTTGAATTGAAACTTGCCATGGCAGACAGCATTATTCTTGCCACTGCCCACACCAACGGTGCCACACTCTGGACACAGGACGCGCATTTCAAAGGCATGGAAGGCGTTAAGTTTATCGAGAAGAAGGGATGAAAAAGACTTCCGGGTTTTCTAAAAACTCGGAAGTCTTCCAAGAACCCATGCTCACTGAGTAAATTCATAATGGAGGGTGAAACATAAAAAAAACCTACTCGATCGTCCTTGTTTTTGGGTTCACATTATTGTTCTTCATTCAACTACTGGCAGGTTGTGCCCCTCAAGGCAAAACCCTGACGGGCGCGGATAAGGAAGCAGTCCTTGCCTTCAGTGAAGCCAAAACAGACAACCTGATGGCAGGGATGAACGCGAACGACTACGCCATGTTCTCGAGGGATTTTGATCAGGATATGTTGAACGCTATGTCCCAGTCCCAATTTGGCTTGTTGAAAAAAGACAGGGATGCCAAACTCGGTCTCTACGTTTCGCGACAGGTGAACAGCGTGGTCCCGCAAGGCGAGTTCTATTCCGTGATCTATGATACCAAATTCGAGAAGGATGATGCGGTCACAGTCCGCGTGGTGTTCCGTGCTGCCGAACCACATCAAGTCAGCGGGTTGTGGTTCAATAAATAATCCGCTACAAGGAGATTAGTGTTATGAAGATCATTGACAATGTATTCGTTGTCCCTGGCGTAGTGGCCAATCCATATATCCTCGTTGACATCGACGGGCTGACCGTCATAGATGCGGGACTGCCGCGCAGCGAGAAGAAAATCCTTGCCTATGTGGCCAGCCTGGGCAGGTCCGCCCGCGATGTGAAGCGCATCATCCTCACCCATGCCGATCTTGACCACGTGGGCGGTCTGGCCGCCCTGTACAAATCCACCGGCGCCCGCACGTATGCCAGCAAACTGGAAGCTGACGCCATCGCGGCAGGCAAGCCTTCCCGGCAGATCCAGTCCTCCGGTTTCTCGTTGCAGCGCATAATGTTTGCCCTGCTGCGACCCTTTATGAAAGCCAAGCCTTTCCAGGTGGATGAGATCCTGACAGACGGTCAGATCCTGCCGGCGCTGGGCGGTCTGCACGTGATCGATACGGCGGGGCATACGCCGGGTCACATCTCGTTGTTTGCGCCTGCTGTTGGCGTCCTATTCTCCGGCGATTCGATCGTGGTCGACAAGGACGGCGTGCACGGCTCGCGCAGCGGCTTGACGTGGGACAACGCGAAGGCAAAAGAGGCCGTGAGAAAACAGTCCGCGCTCGGCGCGCGCATCATATGCTCGGGTCACGGCCCGGTCGTAATGGATGCAATGGGTAAATTTCCGCTTTAAGTCCATGCCTGAAAGGAACGGAACTTGTTCAGGTCCATGTGGGTGAAATCTTTGAAGAAGGTGGATGATGGCAAGTCTTGAAGATCAATTTCATCACGCCATGATTGGCGTTTATGAAAACGCAAAAAAACACGAATATTTTGCCACTTACTTCAAACGTATGATTGATAAACATGGTGGCGTTGAGACTGCAAAACGATTATTGATAAAACAGGAGATACAGGAAGGTTTGATGAGGCTGTGGGAAATGGGATTGCTCGATGAATCCATGGAAGCATTGGTGATCCAGGAGCGATTTAAACCTTTGTTTACTTCCGCAGAAATTGCCGAGGCTCATCGCCGTTTGGAGGAATTGGGCTATTTCAAATAACCAGCTATCTCCCTTCCGCCCGCTAATGAGCCGGGCTGGAGAGAGGCAAAAACTGTCACACAAAAACATGGGAGCATTTCGATGAATTCAATGAAAGGCAAGCGCGTCCTCATTACCGGTCCCACCTCCGGCGTTGGAAAAGAGATTGCGATGCAGTTGGCCCCTCTCGGTGTTGAGCTGATCCTCGGCTGCCGCGACATCCAGAA
>JBGOXG010000010.1:0-29828 GCA_041479025.1 Anaerolineae bacterium | reverse complement strand
TGCCTCCTGTCCGCATCGTGGATATGAGGGAGGAGCTCAAAGCGGGTCACCGCGGGATCTTCAGCAGCGCGCTCGTTGAGGCGCTGGCCGGTACGCTGGAATGCGGCGAACAAGCTATCTTATATCTAAATCGAAGGGGCACGGCGACCTATGTCTTCTGCCGGGCGTGCGGGACCGCGGTCAAGTGCCCGCGCTGCGAGACGCTGTTGATCTACCATACCCAACTCCCGGGCATTGATTTGCTCTGCCACCGCTGCGGGTATACCCGCAAGATGCCGAAGAAATGCGCGGTGTGCGGCAGCGACCAGATCCGCCAGTACGGACTGGGCAGCGAGCGGGTGGAGCAGGAAGTCAAATCGCTCTTCCCGCGGGTGGGAGTCCTGCGCTGGGACTGGGAAACGACCCGCGAGAAGGACGCCCACGAACTCATCCTGACGCATTTCGCCGCGCACCGGGCTGATGTGCTGGTGGGTACGCAGATGCTGGCCAAAGGTCTCGACCTGCCGCTGGTCACGCTGGTCGGCATCGTGCTGGCGGACGCGGGCTTGAACCTGCCCGATCCATTCGCTGCCGAGCGCGGCTTCCAGTTATTGACCCAGGTGGCAGGCCGCGCGGGACGCTCCTCACGCGGCGGGCAGGTGATCCTGCAGACCTTCATGCCGGAGAGCGATGTGATCCAGGCTGCTGCCGGTCACGATTATGCCGCGTTCTACGCGCGCGAGATCGCGGGGCGGAAAAGACTGGGCTACCCGCCGTTCGGGCGGTTGGTGAGGCTGGAATATCAACATAAGAATCTGGAAAAAGCCGAGAAGTCCGCGCAGGCGATGGCGGAGATGCTGAGAAAGCAGATCGAGAAAGAAAAACGATCCGAGACGGATCTCATCGGTGCAGTGCCGTGCTTTTTTGCCAAACAGGGCGGGCTGTATCGCTGGCAGATCATCTTGCGCGGACCGGAACCCGCCTCGCTGCTGCGCGGACGCCTGCCTGAGGGCTGGCGGGTTGAAGTCGATCCGGTAAGTTTGCTATAATCTGCTTGTCATCTTGTTGGAGAAATCATGCAACTGCTGCCCTTCCCCTCCCCAAAAACCACAGTCTACCTGCTCAACCAGGATGAAGTGGATGCCAACCGGCGCGGGGAAATCACTCCCGCCCAGAACGAACGGCTGAATGCCATGGCGCTCGGCCGGCAGGGCTGTGGGACGATCGTCGCGCCGCTGGTGGTGCTCTCTATTATTTTCTTTGTATTATTTTCAAGCCTGGTCAACAGCGAAGGGATAAGCTGGTTTTTCCTGCTCCCGCTGGTGATTCTGGTGGTTGTTATTCTAGGGATGTCAAGGGGTCTGTACAACTGGTGGCGAAATTCAATGAAACTCAGGGCGGATCGCGCAAACGGCGTAGTCCGCTCCGGCGTGGGAGAATTGGGATATTCCCCGAAGAAAGGTTTTTCTGCCCGGGTGGTTGATGAGGAATTGACTCTATCCTCTTCAAACGAAGCCAGCGGGCTACTGCCCGGCGTGCGCTATAACTTCTATTACCTCCCCGAAAGCCGGTTTGTGCTTTCCGCCGAGCAGGTTGGGCAGGTCAGTACGGCTCAGGTGCGCCTCGCGCTTGTTGACATCCTGGCTCAGGCAAATGGATTTTCACCCGAAGACCTGCAGGCCAACCAGAATGGCGAGGTGACCCAGGCACAGCGCATTGCGGGTTTGAAAAAACTGGTGCCCGGGTTGTTCATCATGGTTATTACACTCGTTGTGGGGATCCTTATCCTGTACCCGCTCTTTTCAAGCAGCCAGTTGAACAACAGCCTTCTCCCGATCATTTTTGTTGGCGGTTTCCTGGCCATCTTTACTGCCATCGGCTTCACCATGGTGCTTAATGCTTTTTTGGATCTAAATGTCAGCGCGCCAGAAATTATCGAGGGCGAGGGGCATAAGGAAACCCGCCGAAAATCAAGCGGGAGATCATCCCGCACGGTTTATTATTACATCATCGGAGGCCAGGAATTCGAGGTCCCGCAACAGGCATTCCCTGCGTTGCTGGAAAAGTACAGTTACCGGGCGTACTTCATGCCCCGAACAAAGCGGCTCCTCACCATCGAACCGACCGCCATCCCTGAGTTGTAGAGGTCATGATGCAGCCAGACAACCCTCGCCGTCTGATCCTATCGTGGGAAGATGTTGACCGTCTCGTGGAACGGCTTCTGCCCCAGTTCCGGCGGGAGTTCACTGCCATGGTGATGATCACGCGAGGGGGCATCGTCCCCGGCGGCATGCTGGCGGAAGCGATGGGCATCACCCACATCCTGACGGCTGCCGTGGATTTCCCGGCTGAAATGGATAATCAGGGGCAGAAATTGATGATGTGGCCGCAGTTCATCCAGTTCCCTACGGACAACAAATTGACCGGGCGTGCGGTGCTTATCATGGATGATGTCTGGGGTTCGGGGCGCACCATCACGGCGGTGAAGAACCGCGTCTCGTCAGCGGGCGGGTTCCCCGAGACTTGTGTGCTGCATTTCAATCCCTATCGCAGCTTGTTCGGTTCCACCCGGCCGGATTACTATGCCGATGTGACCGACGCGCATATCGTTTATCCTTGGGAACTCGACCGCGGGTCGGATAAGATCATCCTGGGCCCGGGAGAGCCTTTGTAAGGAAACGGGATGCCTCCATGCAATTGATCAGCATCGGCCAGCAGGACAAACTCCGCACACTCAAGGTGAATCAATATTTTCACGGCTTGAGCACGGCCTCGCTCAAGGAACTCGCCGTCCACATGACCCTGCGTCGTTTCGAGCGCGGGGAAGTCCTGTTATGGGAGGGCGACCCCTGCGCCGGTTTGCATATTGTCGAAAAGGGCAGCATCAAACTCTTTCGCATTTCCCCGCAGGGAAGGCAATACATCGTGCGCGTGATGCAGGAGAGCGATACCTGCAATGAAGTCCCCGCATTCGACGGGGGGACCAATCCGGTCAATGTTGAGGCGTTGGAAGAGACGACCGTTTGGGTCGTGGAGGCCGACGCCGTCCGCGCGCTGATGCGTAAAGACCCGTTTTTCATGGAACTGGTCGTTGAGAATCTAACGAAAATGATGCGGCACCTCGTCCATCTGGTGAGCGAATTGGCGTTCTATCAGGTTACTCACCGCCTGGCGCGTTTGATCAGCGAATTGCCGGAAGATGAACTCAGCGGTGAGACCAGCGCGCGGGTCACCCAGGAACAGCTGGCGGCGCGGCTGGGAACTGTACGGGAAGTGGTGGCGCGTTCATTGAAGGAGTTGGAACGCAGTGGTGCGATCCGCGTTGAGAACCGGCGTATCCACATCCGCGATGCGGATGTACTCCAGCAATGGACCCAGCCGTGACACAGACAGGATTTACTTGCAGGGGTGGAACGGTTGAGGGTGCGGTGTTTATTTATTAAGTACTTCAAAGTTATCGATGTAATACCCGATTTCGTCATCGACAGCCATTCTGATGTAATCTATGCTGATGGACGTGGGGAAACCGTACTCGGTGTCATAAGTCACCCTGATTTCGTCCGCGCCAGCCGCCTGCGCTGATTGGATGATATCGAACAAAGCCTCGACCGTGGCGCTGCGGTTAAAAGTCTCAATAAAGGGGGTCACATCCTGACCGTTGCTGGCAGAGATGGACACGGCTTTACCATCCTGGACTTCAATGGTCAGGGGCATCTGGTCGTACCAGGGGCACATACAGCCAATGGACAGGTTGAAGCGATAATGGCTGACACCCTGCGCCTGCCATCGTTCGCGGTTGCGTTCAAGCTCGCGGGTGGTGGGAAAGAAAATGGAACAGGCGATAAGCAGGAGGGCGATCACAGCCAGCAGGATATTTTTCATACTGTAATTCGTAAATTTCTAGGGGAAGGGTGTCGGCGGCGGGTCGATGGTGTAATAGTAGCCAGTCAGCAGGAGCGCGGGGTCTCCGGTGGCCTCGACCGCTTTCATTTGTGCCTGGCGCGCCAGGTTGGTCGAATCCGCCAGGATTTTCAGGATGTACTCCGGGTTGTGAAAGCCCATGCTGTTCTCCGCCGAGACGAAGTCCCACATGAACTGGGCTTTGCGGTGCATCTGGCGGGCTTCATCCAGTTTTGCCGCATCAGCGTTGGGGTTGGCAGTCGCCAACTTGATGGCGTTGAGCGAATCGATCAGGGCGTCCTCGGAGGCGAGCTTGGTATTGTAGACCTGGTTTTGGATCTCGTTTACCCGCGCAATGACGTAATCCGTGTCCGTATGGCATTGTCCGCATGCCTGCTCGGGGTTCAGCAGCGGGCTGTGGACGTCATGCGATGAATACTTGGCCGCTCCTTCGCGGACGTAGGGCATGTGGCAGTCAGCGCAGGCGACCCCCGCGTTGTAGTGGGTACTGCCAGCGGTGAACATTTCATATTCAGGATGCTGGGCTTTCAGCATCGGGATGCCGGTCTCGGGATATTCCCAATCCTTGAACCCCAGATCGTTGTAGTAATTGATGATTTGGTCAATACGGGTGCCATCCTCCCAGGGGAAGATCAGGAATTTATTTTCTCCGGTGAAGTAGTATTCCACATGGCAGTTGGCACACACCACCGTGCGCATTTCCTGGCGGGTGAAGGTTCTCCAATCCTTGCCCTGCGCCTTGAGGGCGTTCTCCAGCGCGGGGTTGGTGACGATCAAACGCATTGTCCCGGCTTCGTGGCAGTTTGCGCAGCCAATTGGATTCTGGATCTCCGGTTTCATCTCGCTGAACATCTTGGCATCGTAGGCTTCCATGCCCATCTGGGCCCACAGGGCAGGGTTATTGGTTGATTTGCATGAGTAGCAGGTGGCGTGGGTCGTGTCGTTGACGCGTTTGATGGCGTTGACGTCCTTGACCGCATTCTTGTGCCCACGGTCGTCGTTGTATTCCTTGCTGAAGGGGTAGCCCGTGAACAACACCACCTGGCGCGGGTCACGCTCGAGGTGCGAGAACTTGCTCGAACCGCCGAAAGTGGTGTCGGTGTTGTTGGTCTCGGTCTTCTGGAGCGATGCCCACTGGTTGGGGAAGTTCTGCCCCCAGATGGAGGAATCCGGTTCCATCGGTTTGACTTCCACCACGGGTGGAATAACGGCTCGCTCCTGTGGCGGCTGGTTCTTCATGAAAATCAACACGCCGGTCAGCACGGCTGCCAGCAAAAGGATAATCCCGACTAAAATCCAGGTGGCATAGCGTTTCATAGGTGAATTTCTCCTTCACTATTTGTTGTACACATCGGTGTCCTGATAAGGAGAGAGCGAAATACCCCTTTCGCCATGCATCACACTGCGGTGACAATTCCAGCAATCGCGGTCGAAGGGCATGGCGCCTGCCAGGATATCATTCACTGTTTCCTCGTGACAGCGGATGCAGTTGTTCTGGACAATCCTGTCCGTCAGCGGCTCGGCACGGATCGCATCCGGGTAGCCGCCGGTCGTGAATGAGTAGACATCCTTCATGCCCGAATAACCTTTATAAAGGTAATACACGGCAATGTTCTCATGCGGCAGGTGGCAGTCATTGCATTCGGCAAAACGCTCGTGCGCGGCATGGTACCAGTTCTCATAGGCTGCATCCATGACGTGGCAGTTGTTGCAGGTGGAAGGTTCGTGCCCCATATAAGCGGCCGCGTCCGTCACCCAGGCAAAGATACCCAGTGCGACGACCAGGGCAGATATCCCGATGATGATGGGTAATTTTGACATGCACGATTCCTTCTGCAAGGACCAGTTGATAAAACCCACATCAATAGAATATAACTTTTTCGACTAAAAATGTTTGTGACTTTAGTTGCAAACGGAATTGGAGCATTAAAAATTGTATATTAACTGTTGCTGGACTACTTCGTCACAACGCGGATCAGGATCATCTTTGCGCCATGGGAAACAACCAGACTGCCGAATCCAGACCACCGGCAGCCAGGAAATTGCCATCCGGACTGAAAGACAGGGCGGAAACGGCGCGAGGCAGGTGGAATGACGCGACCGGCTGCAGGGTCGACATATCCCAGAGGGTGAGAGTCCCGTCGCTGGCACCTGCCGCTAGAAAATGAGAATCGGGACTGAAAACCACCCGCCAGATAAATATTTTCGGGTTTGAATCGGGGGGTTGCAACAGGGTGGAGCGCGGGCTTGCTGGTTGAGTGAGGTCCCACAGCGTGGTCGTGTCATGATGTTCAGCGGCAGCCAGCCAGCGATCATCCGGGCTAAAGGCGAGGTCGAAAATGGGCTGGTCGCCAGGCAGTGTGGCAATCAGCTTGAGATCAGCAGTGTTCCGCAGGCGGATGTTCGTCAGGTCCACCAGGGCAAGCATCTTTCCATCGACGTTGAATGCCACATCCGGCGCGCTGAAGGACTCTCCAATCAGCCGGCTGCTTTCGGTTACGTCGCAACTGCCTGTCGCTACAGAGGAAATATCCCACAGCCGAGAAGTGATATCGGTGCCAGTGGTGGCGAGTAATGAACCGTTCGGGTGGATGGCCAGGCTGTTGGCGCCTTTTTCGTGCGCGGTGAACTGGCAGCGTTGAGTACCGGTGGAAGTATCCCAAAATTGCAGGCTGCCATCCCGGACTGCCAGAACGACCAGGGGGAGAAATGGGTGAAAAGCCAGGCGGTTTGCCCACGCCCCGATCGGAAGGTCGAACTGCTCAACCAGTGTCGCAGGGTTGTAAAGATGGATATGCTCCCCGGCGGATACCGCCAGCAGCTGCCCATCTGGTGAGTAGGCCAGGTCATGGACGATTTCCCTGGGGTTGTATTTCAGTGCGGGTCCTTCTTGAGAGACTGTTGGGATTGGAGGAGTGTCAGGCAGATGAGCTGTACCCGTCGGAGGGATTGGGCTGGCTGAGGGTGAGGGTGCCACGGGGGATCCTGTCATCTCAACAGCGGCAGGTGGGCTGCACGCGACAAGGCACATCGAGAAGGCGAGAAATGAAATCCCGGTAATCTTATGGCACCTGGGCATTGTGCATAACCTGTCTCACATCATTCACACCATTGAACCGCGCGGTTTCTTTTCAAATTCGTTATATATGGGGTAAGGGTTCAACGATTACATCGATCTGGAGTTGATGTTTCAGCTGGTAAATGATGATGTTTGCGTGCAAGACGAAGTTGGAGATGGCAAGAAATCAAGGGATGAACCTTGTCAGCATGGCTGGCAGGTCGTGGATAAATACCAGCCCCAATACAACCAGTGTGGCCGGGAAAAGTCGCGGCCAGCGGCGTGTCAGGAAGGTCAGGGGTTGTGCAGCGAGGATGGCCAGGATGGGGAAGATATGTAGTGCATAGGAGGCCTTGATGGTATCCCCTTTATTGAGGTTGGGATAACGGATGAGGAACCACCCATATCCGGCAAGGGAAATAACCACGAACAATATCAGTAGAAAATTAGTCTCGTCAGCTTGTGCGATGCCAGGCGTGAGCAGCCTCCGCCAGGTTGTGACCAGGACCGTGATAAATCCGCCGAGAAGCAGGAAGGTGGGAAACAAGGAAACAAGATTGACACGCCCCAGGTAGGCATTGAAGGTTTGTCTGTTGGTGATGAGATCGGGGATGCTGCCATTTTTGAGGGCAGATTCAAGCGTCTGGCTGTAGACCCACTCACCGGTGACAGGGTTCTGGCCGTAGATCGTGAAATGTGCCCAGTAATCTCCCCACATTTCCGAATAGAAAATGGGGAAGAACTGATTGGGATAGGAGGGTCTCACTGGATCACTGAATAGCCTGCCTGAACCAGTGCCAAGATAAAAAGATCGCGGCTGGTTGGTCAGCGAAAACCCCTCGGCAGGCTGGCGGTTGAAGGCAGTGACCGTGCCGTAGCTGGTGATCAAGTGGATGTAGAACCACCCGCCGACGATGAACGCCACACCGGTTGCTGTCACCAACTGTCTGGCGTGTGAGGCGAGTCGATTTGGGTCGCGCAAGACCCGGAAGAGTGCCAGGAGGCCAATCGCCAGGAAAAGGAAAAATCCCCACTGGCGAGACAGGATCGCGAGTCCCAGTATGATACCGAGGATCAATGCATCAGTCATGCGGGGAGTGTTTGAAAAAGCGTGCAGGCTGAAATAAAGAGCGAATACAGTCAGAAAGGCCAGATACGGCTCTCCGCTTACCATCGCAAATGATTTGTAATAAACGGGTAGGATGCCTGTCAGCACCAGGGCAAAAATCTTGAGATGTCGGTCTGAGGGAATGATGAGCTGGCAGAGCAATAATATGGTGAAAGTCAAGCCAATAGAAAGGAAGAAATTAATCAGCTGACCGGCTTTGGCTGACGCTTCGATTGTGAAGTCATCAGTGGCAAGCAACATGGCCGGGATAAAATAAGGCAGGGGGGGAGAAAAGAACTCGCGGCTTTCATCGCGTGTGGGCAGGTGCCCATCTGCCAGTGCCTGGATATTAATCAGGTGATCCACCGAGTCGTAACCAACCCTCGGGTCATGCAGCAACGCATTGACCAGCACCAAAAGGTTGACCAGGATAAAGATCGCCACCAGCACCCGGTCGATGCGTCCATTATGTTGAAAGATGTCCGTGAAGCCGGGCATGCTTACATCACCTGCAGCACTGAGCCGCGTGGTGTCTTTTCGACCTCGATCCTGTTGGGGAAGGCTTCCTTTAATTCTTCAAGGTGGGTGATGACAAGGATCTTGGCGAAATCGCTGCGCACCATGTTGATGGCTTCGATCAGGCGCTGGCGTCCCTGGGTATCCTGCGAGCCAAATCCTTCGTCGATGACCAGGGTTTGCAGGCGCGCGCCGGTGCGCCGGGCGAGGATTTCGGAGAGAGCTAACCGCACAGCAAAATTGACGCGGAAAGCCTCACCACCCGAAAACATCTCGTAATCGCGCAGGCCTGCCCCGTCGCTGATCTGTATGTCAAGCGTCTCTTTCAGGTCGTCGCGTTTGCTGTCCTTGTATTCCCGTTGGGTGACGAAACGCACCGACATCGCGCCATTCGACAACCGGTCGAGGATCTCGTTGGCTTTTCCTTCAATCTCAGGCAGCGCCTGTTCGATCAACAGGGCAGGTACGCCATCCTTGCCAAAGGCGCGTTCCAGCGCTTTGAAATTTCCAATTTGAGAGGCCAGCCCTTCACGCTCACTTTCAAGTCGTTTCTTGCGGGCGCGTAATTCGTCGAGCACATTCACCTTCTGCCGCGCTGCGCCCACATCCTGGTTCAGGCGGTTCTCCTGTTCCTGCAGGGTAAATAATGCGCGTTCGGCAGAGTCCAGGTCGGGTGCCTGTGACTGGTCGAGCGCTGTTTGAGCTTTTACAGACTCTTGTTTGAGTTGCTCGATCTCGGCTTGCAGTGTGTTTAATTGGGACAGCAAACCGGCAATCTCGCGTTCCAGGGGGGTGAGCGCTGCCCGGGCTTTTTCCAGCGCCCGGAAGTCCTGCTCGGCGGAGCGACCCGCAGTCTCCTCCTGGCGGGCTGCATCGTGGGCGGATGCATCATACCCCAGCTTTTTCAACTCCTTGTCCAGGGCAGTGAGTGCCTTGTGAGCTGCGGGCGCGAAATTGCCCTTCTCGATCAATTTATTGACTTCCTTGAGCCGTTTCGCGCCGCTGGCCTCCCACTCGGCGGTGGCCTTTTTCAATGTATCCAGCCGCTCCGTCAACCTGGAAAGAGACCCGGATAGATCAAGCCGCTCCTTGTCCACGTTCGAGAGTTTTCCGGCTTGCGACTCCAACTTATTTATTTCGGTCACCAATCGCTCATTTTCCAACTTGTTCGCGCGCCAGCGGTCGCCCATCTCCTTGCCTTCGCGTTTGAGCTGCTCCAGTGTGGATTTGCGGTGCTCGGCGGTGAGCGGTTGTCCGCACAGGGGACAGGTCGCGCCTTCAATTTTTGAGATCTGGTCGATGCGCGTTTTGTGCTCATCCATCTGGATCTTGAGCGCGTCACTTTCAGCTTTCAGGGCGGCAGACCGCTCGCGCGAAGAGTCCATCCTGGATTTAAGTTCATCGCGCTGGGTGATTTTTTGCTCGACTTGGGCCAGCAGTTTCTTTGTTTCTTCAATTTCCAACGTCAATGGACTGACATCGGCACGCTGCTCGTTGACCGATTCGAGTTGTTCGTTCAGTACGGCCTGCTCCTGATCCAGCCTTGCCTTCTCGGCATTGATTTCATCCAGATAAGGCTGTCTCTTCTTTTCATGCTCGCGAAACTCAATGGCGATCTGATCCCACTTTTCCAGCATTTCTCGCGCGGATTGCCATGTCTTATAGGCAGATTCCATCTCACCTGCGCGCGCGAGCAATGCGCCATACGCGCTCCGTTCCACCACGCGCTCGTCGAGTTGTGTTTGAAGCGAAACTCGGTTCGACTCGGCGCGCTGGACCTGCGTATGCAGAGTCTCGGCCAGCTTGCGGCGTTCCGCCAGGAATGCGGCGACCTGCTTCATGGCCTCCAAAGCAGATTCCTGCGCCTTGCGGCTGGTTTTCAACCCGGACAGTTGGCCTTCCAAAGCGGTGAGATGTTGTTTGCGTTCGTCTTCTTCCTTGAGCTCATCGTTGATTTCGCCAATCCTCCCGTCCACCCCATCCAGTTCATGTTCGACTTGTTTGCGTCGCTCAGCAGTCCGGTTCTTATATTCCTCCCAGGCGTCCAACCCGAGAATGCTTGCAAGGATCCGTTTCCGGTCGCTGGCTTTTTGCTGGGTGAACTGGTCGGCCTTGCCCTGCAAGAAAAACGACGCGTTGACGAATGTGTCATAGTCCAGATGAAGGATGTGCTCGATGCGCGCCTGCGTGTCGCGGGTCGTCCGTTCTGTGAGTGGCCGCCACTGGTTTGTGTTCCCAGTCTTCTCCCCTTCGTCCAGGATTTGAAATTCAAGGAGGGTGCTTTTCCCGCGCGGCAGGGTGCGTTGGATGCGATAGGTGGCACCTTCATAGCTAAACGTCAGCACCACCTCGGCTGCGGTCGAGACGGAGTTGATAATCGCCTCGTCCCGTTTGCGTGCCTGCCCAAACAGCACCCAGGTAATAGCGTCCAGCAGGGACGATTTGCCTGCGCCGTTCTCCCCGGAGATGCAGGCCAGTTCGAAGCTCGTGAAATCCAGGTCCACCGGGTCGCGGTACGAGAGAAAGCCGGAGAGTTTCAGGTGAAGGGGAATCATGGGTTTATTTTATCTCAATTGCTTGCTCCGCTTGCAGACTGATGATATATTAATCAACGTGAACCTGCCCTCCGACCCGCGCGCGCGCCTGCGTGTCATTTTGATCATCATCATCCTGGCGACCATCCCGTTCTACTGCGTGGGACTGGTGGCGATTATGGTTGCTCCGAGCGGGGGAAAGGTCGATGAGACTCCCACTGCGACCCTTTCGCCGACCTCGACTTTCAATTTTTCGGTGACTCCGGTGCTGAATACCTTAACCCCCAGCCAGACCTCCACCGATACTGCCACACCCACGCCGTCCGGTACACCGACCATCACCCCTACCCTGTTCATACCGCCCACCTGGACTCCTTCCATCACGCCTGTCCGACCGACAGCCACCTTCACGCCTGTCCCGCCGACGGCTACCTTCACGCCTCCACCGACAGCTACCTTCACACCTCCGCCGACAGCTACCTTCACGCCAACTGCAACATGGACGGATACACCGGTGCCTCCAACTCCCACACCCACGGATACACTCACTCCGCCGTGATGAATGGCGGATAGCGGATATTATTAATTCACGAATGGAAACGAAAACTAATACCATGACAGACATCCTCCCATTTCTGAAGACGATGCTTGCAGCGCCAGGGCTTTCCGCTTACGAAAGTCCCATCATGCTGCTCATTCGAGAAAAATGGACGCCGCTGGTTGACCAGGTGAGCTTGTCCAGGTTAGGCTCGCTGCACGCCTTGAAAAACGGCGTGGGAAAAACACCGCGCCCATCCATTATGATCACCACCCACATGGACGCCATCGGCATGATGGTGACTTCAATCAAAGACGGCTTTCTTCACCTGACCAACATCGGCGGGGTGGACGCGCGTGTCCTTCCAGGAACGCAGGTGACTGTCCATGCCACAGGCTCCAGCCGGTCAAAAGATTTGCCCGGGGTGGTCGTCCAGCCGCCCGTAAAAATGCTCCCGCCCTCAGTGGGGGAAGGCCCTGTCCCGCTCGACCAGTTGCTGGTGGATGTTGGTCTTCTCCCCGGGCAGGTGGCGCAGCGCGTCCGCGTGGGGGACCTGGTCTCCTATGCCACCGAACCCACAGAACTCGCCGGGGATGCCATCTCCGGCCATTCGTTGGATAACCGTGCGTCCGTGGCTGCCCTGACCATTGCTCTGGAGGAATTGCAGTCCAAAACCCATGTCTGGGATGTGTGGGCAGTCGCCACTTCTCAGGAGGAGGTCACACTTGGAGGGGCATACACCTCCGCGTTCGAAGTACGCCCCGACCTGGCTGTCGCCGTGGACGTCACCCATGCAAAGGGTCCGGGTGCGACAGATTGGTTAACCCATCCGCTGGGTAAAGGGCCATGCCTGGGGTTCGGGCCGAACATACACCCGTATCTGTATAAGAAATTCAACGAACTGGCGGACAGGCTTGAGATCCCGCACGAAACAGAAGTGATGCCGCGTATGTCCGGTACGGATGCCTATGCCATGCAGGTGGCGGCAGAAGGCATCCCGACCATGGTGGTCAGCATTCCCTTGCGTTATATGCATACGCCGGTGGAAGTGGTCGCCGTCAAAGACATCCAACGCGCGGGGCGATTGCTGGCGGAATTTATCGCCAGTCTGGAACCCGATTTCATGAGCAAGATCACCTGGGATGAATAATATGGCTGAGAAAACCCCAACGATTGGTACATCCCAAATCAAGCTGCTGGAAAAATTATGCAATGCCTGCGCCGTCTCGGGCGATGAAGGTGAAGTACGCCAGATCGTGCTGAAAGAAGTCAAACCCTTTGCCGACGACGTGCAGGTGGATGCGCTCGGCAACGTGCTAGTGACGAAAAAAGGCTCGGGCAGGAACCGCGTCAGGGTGATGCTCGATGCGCACATGGACGAAGTGGGTTTCATGATCGTCGCCGATGACGGTGATGGGATCTTTCGTTTCGAGACCGTCGGAGGGCTGGATGTGCGCCAGCTGGTGGGAAAACTGGTTTTGGTGGGCAAGAATAATATCCCGGGAGTCATCGGTGCGCGTGCCATCCATCTGACCACGGAGGAAGAACGCCGGAAAAAGATCCCGCTGGACCAGCTGCGCATCGACGTTGGCCCGGGCAGCGCCAAGGTAAAAATCGGTGACCGGGCAACCTTCGCAACGAGATTCAAGCGCGTCGGTCCCTCCATCCTCGCCAAGGCGATTGATGACCGGATCGGCGTTGTCACGCTGATCGAGCTGGTAAAATCGGCGCCGGAAAATGTAGACCTGTGTGCAGCGTTTTCCGTGCAGGAGGAAATCGGTCTGCGCGGGGCGAAAGTCGCGGCGCATTACTTTAATCCCGACCTGGCGATCGCGCTGGATGCGACCCCTGCCAATGATTTACCGGCTTACGACGGTAGTGAAAATGTGACCTACAACACGAAGCTTGGGTCTGGCCCTGCTATATACACCACCGATGCCGGGACTCTCTCCGACCCGCGCCTCATCCGCTTCCTGGCAGAGACAGCGGAGGCGGCAGGGATTCCCTATCAGTTCCGCCAGCCGGGGAGTGGCGGGACAGACGCCGGGGCAATCCACAAGCAGCTGGCAGGGATTCCAGCAGTGTCTGTCTCGGTGCCGCATCGCTACACCCATTCTGCGGTGAGCATCTCCCGTATGGATGACTGGAAACATACCCTGGCCTTGTTGTATGCAGGCTTGAAAAAGCTGACGCCGGGTCTTTTAGCGGTAGATAGAAAATGAATTTTATGTGTTTCTCTTACGAATAGTTATGATGAATGGTTTGATCGCGTTAGCGGGTTCTGGGGAATATTTACCGGTCATGGATGACATTGACCGTCATTTGCTTGCCAACTGCGGGGAGAACGGGCGTACGCCGCGCGTGGCTTGCCTGCCAACTGCAGCCGGGGAGGAAGGCGAATCTTCTGTTTCGCGTTGGATGCGCATGGGCGAAGACCATTTCCGCCGTCTGGGAGCAGACGTCACAGCACTGCACGTCACCCAGCGCAGCGAAGCGGATGACCCCGCAAATGCAGCAGTTGTCGAGAACGCTGACCTGGTTTATTGTTCAGGCGGCAACCCGCATTACCTTTTTGAAACGCTGCATGGTTCGAAGCTATGGCAGGCGGCAGAAAAAGCCTTTGAACGCGGCGCGGTCTATGCAGGCTGCTCAGCCGGCGCGATGATCCTGGGTGAACATATACCTGATTTCCGAACATTGGGTATCCGTCAGAAGGCAGCCTTTGGAACACTGCGCGGTGCGACCATCTTCCCGCACTTTGACCGCATGCTGCGCTGGCGTGGGATGCTTGTGCCTCTGCTCCAGTCTCGTCTCGCGGCTGGAGAATACGTCCTGGGCATCGACGAAGATACCGCCCTCGTTGGTTCACCCGGTGCGACCTGGCAGGTGATGGGACGCCAGCAGGTGTACGTCATTACGAAAAACGAAATCAAAACCTATTCGACCGGACTTCCACTGACATTGCCATCATAACCTTTGTTTTCAGCATTCATCACTGGATGAATAAAAGGATTGGATATGAAACAACTCATTCAAAAATTGACCGAAACCTTCAGCCCTTCCGGGTATGAGTCCGCCATCCGTGAGGTCATTCGCGCCGAGGTGAAACCCTTTGCCGATGAAATCCGCGTGGATCCCCTTGGCAGTTTGATTGTGCGCAAGGGTCAGGCGAAAAAGAATGGCAGGAAAATCATGATCGCTGCCCACATGGACGAGATCGGGCTGGTCGCCACGCATATCGACGCCCACGGTTTCGTGCGCTTCACCAACATCGGGGGGGTGCGACCCCAGCACCTGATGGGAGGGCGCGTTCGTTTCGCCAATGGCACGCCCGGTATCATCTATGCCGAGCCGCTTGAAAAACCCACCGACACCCCCGCACTCGATAAATGCTACATTGATGTGGGCGCCGCAAGCGATAAAAACCATCCGGTTAAGACTGGCGATGTCGCCGCCTTTGAGCGTCCGTTCATGGCCATGGGCGACCGTCTCGTCGCGAAATCTATGGACGACCGTATCGGTTGCGCGGTGGCCATCGAATCCCTGCGCAAGCTGAAATCCACCCCGCACGAGGTTTATTTCGTCTTCACCGTGCAGGAGGAGGTCGGTCTGCGCGGCGCAGGCCCCTCAGCGTACGGTGTTGCGCCTGACCTGGGCTTCTCCATTGATGTCACCGGTTGGGGCGATACCCCCGGCATGAAAAACATCGAGCTGGCGCTTGGTAAGGGTCCTGCCATCAAGATCAAGGATGGCGGCATGCTTTCCGACCCGCGCATTGTCCGGTGGATGATTACCACCGCTGAAAAGAACCGCCTGCCCTACCAGCGTGAAATCCTTTTGGGCGGCACCACCGATGCCACGGCCATGCAAGTCAGCCGGTCCGGTGTGCCGGTCGGCTGCATCTCGATCCCGTGCCGTTATGTCCATGCCCCGTCTGAGATGGTGGATTTGAACGATGTGCAGAATGCGGTTAAGCTCATCACCGCCCTGCTTTCAAACCCGGTCGAATTGTAGATATTACCAGCCTGGAAAATTCCACTTGGGATGGTTTCATCCGCCTGTTCAATGTGGCACCATAGCAAAAGACTTAAGAAAAGCGGGGCGTTCCAAGATGGAACGCCCCGCATGTATTTCCACTTACTATTCTTTCTTTGCCTCTTCTTCATTGTCAGCTTTTTTCAAACCCAGGCGGAGAAGAAGTCCTGCACCGGCGCCGAGACCGAATGCGCCCAGGGTACCGGGTGATGTAAAGGTGCTGAGTGCAATGACAAGTCCAATAAAACCCAGGAACAGGGCGACTTGCACCATCCACACCTGCAATCCTTTCTTGAAAATTTCCACTGTAAAGAGACTGACTGCCAGGCCAAGAACGATCATCCCTGCCAGGCGCAATAAGAAACCGAGAATGTTAAGTACTTCATATAACACGGGTGGCATTTGGTCCTCCTCTTGTGAATAAAAATGTTGATTGAATATGTCGGGATTGGTTACCGACGCGGATTTGATTTTTACTATTATAATGAATTTTGATTAATCTGTATGTGCATGATTTCCAAGGCTCATGTCACTTCCTTGTGACAGGAGCCTTGAATTAAATATTGACGTTAATGCGAAATTATTCATCTAGTGTGTATTCAATGCCCAGATCAACCATAGACCGATCATGCCTGAACCGGACAGGAACCGAAGGATAAATGACCAGCCAAGTCCCACCAGCCATCCCCGGGTGGAGGCAAATGCTTTTCGCCACGTCCTCTGGCGGTAGTATTCGGCCAGCAACAGTGCCAGCGGGGCGACCAGCAACCCGCCAATAGGCGTCCAGATGATTGCGCCGACCATGCCGGCGATCATGGCCACAATCACAGACCAGATGGAAGCCCCGCTATCGTAAGCCTTCTTACCAGTAACGATATTGTCGATGACATTGCCAAAGAGCATGAGGAGGGTGATGAACGCAAAGATCAGCCAGGCAGCCCATCCCAACGCCTTGAAACCGACCAGGATACCGTAGATCAACGAGGCGACCCAGATGACAGTCAACCCGGGGTAGATGGGTAACAGCAACCCAAACAGGCTGATTATCATGACCGTTGCCGTCGCAGCTTGCAGGAAGATCAGCGGCCAGTTCATGGATATATTATAAGGCCTTGCGCAGGATTGTTATCTTCGCAAGACCTTCTTAAATCAAGGCTTGATGACGTCCACGCCACCCATCCAGGGGTGCAGGACTTCGGGGATGACAATCGACCCATCCGCCTGCTGGTTGTTCTCCATAACGGCGATCAGGGTGCGGGGCAGCCCGAGTCCGGAACCATTGAGCGTGTGCAAAAAGCGCGGCTTGCCTCCATCCGCCGGACGGTATTTGATGTTCGCGCGGCGAGCCTGGAAGTCGCGGACATTCGACACCGATGAAACCTCGAGCCACTCATTACAGCCGGGGGCCCATACTTCAAGATCGTAGGTCAGGGCTGAACCGAAGCCGATGTCGCCTGTGCATAGTTGTTTGACGCGATAGGTGAGGCCGAGCGCGGCACAGGTCTGTTCAGCATCGGCCAGCATTTTGAGATGCATGGATTCCGAGTCTTCCGGTTTGCAATAGATGTACATCTCTACTTTATCAAACTGGTGACCGCGTTTGATGCCGCGTACATCCCGCCCGGCGCTCATTTTTTCGCGGCGGAAGCAGGGAGTGTAAGCGGTGTAGAAACGCGGCAGACTGTCATCCTCCAGAATTTCATCCATGTGCAGGCCGGTCAGCGGCACTTCCGCGGTGGGGACGAAGTAATAATCTTCCTCGAAGTCTTTGTATAGATTGTCAGCGAATTTGGGCAACTGACCGGCGCCGAAGACCGTGGCTGTTTTGACCATGAAAGGCAGATATTGTTCGGTATAGCCCTGGCGGATGTGGATATCGAGCATCCAGGCGATGATTGCCCGTTGAAGACGTGCCCCTGCGCCACTGAGCACGTAGAAGCGTGACCCCGTGAGCTTGGTACCCCGTTCGAAATCAATGATACCCAGGGCGGGTCCCAGATCCCAGTGTGGCTTGGGGACAAAGTCGAATTCGGGAAGCTGCCCAACGGTCTTTATGACGATATTCTCGCTGTCGTCCTTGCCGTAAGGAGTACGCGGGTCTGGAATGTTGGGGAGTGTCGCCATCAGCGAAGTCAGGTCGGATTCAACCAGGGCGATTTCCTTGTCCAATGCGGAAATTTTATCGCCGACACCGCGCATGGCTTCGATTTTTCCCTGACGCGCGGCTGCGTCCTTCATTAGGCTGATCTCTTTGGAGACGGTGTTGCGTTCCGCTTTTAGAGCTTCGACTTCTGCCAGCAGGGTCCGACGCCGTGTATCCAACGCCAGGATGGCCTCCACCGGGGCAGGGTCCATCTGGCGGTCGTTGAGCGCCTTGCGGACGACGTCGGGTGTTTCTCGGATGATGCTGATGTCCAACATGGTAGTACCTCCTCATGCAATAAAGTAACCGCCCCTCCTATGCAGGACGAGGGGCGGCTCGTGGTACCACCTGCTTTTGCCCCCTCAACTCCTTCTGCGTTTTTTCCAATTTCCAGGAATTGGAGGCAGCTGGAAGGGGGCCTCGGATTACGCTGTAACGGGCGTTCCCGTCCCTCTTACGATGGCACTGGTTGGGTGCATCCCTGCGAGAGCGACGCTCCTGGAGGGGAGTCCGGAGGGGATTTCGCTGCATTGCCTGCCACCTTGCACCAGCCGGCGGCTCTCTGGAAGGGAGTGCAGTTACTTGTCTCCGGGTACGTCAATAAATATGTGATTATTATAGTCGGACAAGGGCGAATGTCAAGTCGTTGGTTGTTAGGGAACTGTAAAGTGCATGTCATCTATTCGCAATTTTTCAATCTCTAAGAGATTGCTATACTAATGCTCATGAGACGCATTTTTGGGGTTAAGAAAAACACTAAAATCCTCATAGCCGGGTTTATCTTGGGGCTGATAATCTGGTTTCAAGTCATGTCTTCCCCTGCGGATGCTGCCGCTTTTAAAGATGATTTACCAGCCACTCTTAACCAAAAGCCAATGCAATTGGCTTTGAATGCTCCCACTCGCATGCCTCCCCAGATTCCAACCGCGATAGCTTTTGTAGATTCCATCTCATCACCGCCGGGTGAGGCGGAGGTGTTGACCAGAGCCCAGCGTCTGCTTCTCTATGATGTGGCAAGAAAATATATCGCGGAGACTTCTGCAGATGGAAACCGAATCGCACGCAGCTTTAATATCGTCAAGAATGATGGTGATCCGGCAAATATTTGCGGACCGCTCTCAATCGCCATCCTGCGTGACGCCGGACTGATTGATCCTTACATTGATCTTCACGATTATTGGCTGCTTAACCCTGACATTAACCACAAACTGCTGGATCATACATTCCCTCCTGAGCGTTTCGCTCATTTCCGTTTCACGGCCCCACTTAATGAAATGGATTGGAACGCCTTCCCGTTAAAGCCAGGTGATTTTATTTATTTGTACGCAGGACTCGGCGGAAACTTTGAACACATGCTGACGGTTAACCGCGTCGACGAGACAGGACGTGCCTACTCCGTGACCAACCACGCCACCCCGGAAGGATTTGTGATCGACGAGGTCATGCTCTATGACCCTGCCCAACCTGGGATAGGGAAATTTTATGATTGGACGGCTCGCAGGTACAGCGACTTTGGTTCAACAGGTTTTGGAGGATTTGAACTCTGGCGACTCATACAACCTGTTCCCGAGAAAAACCCCCGGGAAGAGGTCTTTGCCAGCGATTTAGATTCAATTATGTCGCAATATGGTGGCGAATGGCATGTGGCCATCAAGCAAGTAGGCGGAGGTATGATTTACGACCGCCAGGTGGGCGATTCGGTGGATATAGGTTCAATGGTCAAGATCCCGGTCGCCATGTTGTTCTTCAAATACCTGGAAACCGCGGGTGTTCCGCCTGAATCCTACCCTGAATATCTATCAAAGGAAGGTCCGAGCCGGACCTACGAACAGCTTCTCCGCGCAATGATTGTCAAGTCTGAAAATGAAGCGACCAGAGCGTTGCTTCAAGTTGCACGCAGCAATGGACTGGATGTAGACGCTGTGTTATCGCAATGGGGGTTGAAGAGCACCAAGCTTGATTCCGGTAAATCTTCCATCACCGATCTGGTCACTTTATACGAAGCGCTCTATGCAGGTGATCTTATTAATCAAGAAGCCAGGAATTATATCCTTGACTTGATGAAGGAGGGGATCTCCGGCAAGAACACCCGCCTGGGAGTTCTTCAAAAGACCAATCCATTAAGCCTAAATTTTTATAATCGGCGTGGCTCCACCCTGGACTCGGTTGTAGCCATTGGTGACAGCGCCCTCGTCTCGGTCCCGGTTGTGGATGGGGAAGATTCTTATATCGTGGTGATGTTTGGCTATTTCAGCGATGATCTGCCGACCACTGATCAGGAGTTGATCAGTGCCATTGAAGAGATGGCACAGATATTTTGGTCGTTTACAAAGAAATGAAAGGCATATCAAATTAAATTCAGGGTTGATGTTTCCGATCAGGTTCTATCTCCCCCATGAATTCCTCTGATGTGGCATGACCAGTCTGATTGATTCCCTCTCGCGAGAAGACTTTCCCTATCGTCATAAATAATATTTTTATATCCAGCCAGAACGTCCAGTGATCCACGTACCAGACATCCAGGCGGAATTTATCCTGCCAGGTCAGCGCGTTGCGCCCATTGATTTGTGCCCAGCCTGTGATGCCGGGAACGACATTGTGGCGGCGTATTTGTTCGTTGGAGTAACGATCAAGATACCTCATTAAAAGTGGACGCGGCCCGACCAGGCTCATTTCCCCCTGTAGCACATTCAGGAGTTCCGGTAATTCATCCAGGCTGGTGGAGCGTAAAAAACGCCCAAAGCCTGTGAGACGTTCAGAATCAGGCAGCAGATTTCCGGTGAGATCGCGCGCATCTGTCATCGAACGGAATTTGTAGATAAAAAAGGGATTTCCTTTAAATCCAGGCCGCTGTTGTCGGTAGATAATAGGGCGTCCATGGTAAAACCATAAGAGGAGTGTGATGATGAACAGAATGGGGGAGATGATTACCAGTCCCACAAGTGTGGCGACAAGGTCGAAAACCCTTTTGCTCAACGGAATAGCGGGTGGAAATATCATTGGGAAAATTCTACCAGAGTTGAGTATAATTTGAGTGGGAGAGTGCAAATGAACGAAAGAATTCTGATCATTGAAGACGACCAGGCGATTTTAAAGCTCTTGCAGCGTGGACTCGCTTATGAAGGTTATACAGTGGATACCGCCAGTGATGGTCGCACGGGATTAAATCTTGCCCGCGACCACACACCGGATCTGGTGATATTGGATTGGATGCTGCCCGGTATGGATGGGCTGGAAGTCTGTCACCGATTGCGGATGGCAGGCAAAATGCCGGTCTTGATGTTGACCGCCAAGGATTCTATCCAGGACCGTGTGCAGGGTTTGGATGCCGGCGCGGATGATTACATGGTCAAGCCGTTCAATCTGGATGAGTTGCTTGCACGAGTTCGAGCGCTCTTGCGTCGGACCCAGCCGGAAAGGGTGCAGGTACTCAAATTTGCGGATCTCACTCTCGACACCGGATCGAGGGAAGCGACCCGCGGCAGCCGGTTGATCGCCCTTACCGCCAAAGAATATGAGCTTCTTGAACTTTTCCTTCGGCATCCCCGTCAGGTGCTCACACGTGAAGTGATCTTCGATCGCGTCTGGGGTTATGATTTTGGAGGCGAGAGTAATGTTCTGGAAGTATATATCCGTTACCTGCGCCAAAAACTTGAAATGAATCAAGAGCCACGCCTGCTTCACACTGTGCGAGGCGTAGGGTATGTCCTGCGCGAAATGCCTTGAGAAAAGTGGGGCAGGTCTCAGACCTGCCCCTAAAAATGTGCTCCCATGTCCCTGAGAAACCGACTGACATTTCTGTACACCACGCTTACGGGAGGCATCCTGATCGTCTTCGGGGTGCTGGTATATGTATTACTGGATATGCTGCTTGTAAACCAGGCTGATAATCTGCTCAAGCAGACAGTGGTCGAAGTCCTGAGCAAGTCACAAGTCAACCAGGTGGGAGATTTGGGAATCCTGGAACTGCCGTCTCTGGAATTGACCACCGGGGTCTACATCCAGGTCTGGAACCGCGAAGACAGGCTGACCGCTGCCTCTCCTGGTTTGAGCATGATGAAAGATTCCCTGGATCCTTCAGGCAAGTTGGCTCCGCGCGCCTTCTATAACGATGTGACCGTGAATGGGGTTCATCTGAGAGTTTTAAGTGTTCCCTTCAGCACCAATGATGGGTACACCATCGGTGTTATCCAGGCAGCCACCCCATTGACGCTGGTGGATTCGATCCGCATTTTACTGTTCTATATATTGGGAACGTTGACAATCGTTTCGATGATCGTTGCGGCAATCGCCTCCTGGATCAGCATTGGACGGGCGCTGGCTCCCCTGCAGACCGCCACAGAAACCGCCGACCAGATCATCCATGCCGATGATCTTTCACGGCGAATTCCTTACGAGGGTCCGACAGATGAGATAGGCATGCTCATCGATGCATTTAACAGCACCCTCGAGCGGCTGGAAAATCTATTCACCTCCCAGCAGCGTTTCCTCGCGGATGTGAGTCATGAGCTGCGCACCCCGTTGACAGTCATTAAGGGCAACGTGGATTTGATCCGCAAATTGGGTCCGGATGAGGAATCGCTCGATTCGATAAAAGATGAAATTGATCGGTTGAACCGCCTCGTTGGTGATTTACTTCTGCTTGCCAAGGCAGAGTCGGGAAAGTTGCAGCTCAACCTCTCTTCCGTGGAGCTGGATACGTTATTGTTGGAAGTTTTCAATGAGATGCGAGTCCTGGCTGGTGACAAGTTAACCTTGAAGTTGGTGGAAATTGATCAGGCGTTTGTTTCAGGTGACCGTGACCGGCTTAAGCAGGTGTTCATCAACTTGATCTCGAATGCCATCCACTATACCCCAGCGGGTGGTAATGTATTCTTGAGTTTAAGCAAAGCCGGCGAGATGGCACAGGTCACTGTCCGTGATACGGGGCCGGGCATCCCGTCGAAGGATTTGCCGCATATTTTCGATCGCTTTTATCGAGGCGAGAAATCCCGTACACGTTCAAAATCCACTGGGTTTGGATTGGGGCTATCGATCGCCGATTGGATTGTCGATATGCACCAGGGAAGCATCGAGGTCGATTCAACGGTGGGAATAGGCACCAAGTTCACCATCCGATTACCGTTGGTGGATGGTGTTTAAAAATATTAAGATGGGCTATTTTCATCATAAAACGGCGACTAACAGGTTGCCGTTTTATGATTGTTCGTCTGAAATTATTTCTCCTGCCAGTTTCTGCAATTCAGCTATCTCTGCCTGGTCGGTGTGTGCAGCCCGCCAGTATTGCTCCAGCAAGTCGAGTGGTGTCAGGCTGGCAATAGTCCCGTCGGCTGGCAAGCGGATGCGCGATTGGATTTGCGGATGCTTCACCAAATGGAATTCGAACGCCTCGGCAGTGTAAGCTCTCAACTCGGCGTCGTCGATCAGCCTTTCAAAATCTCGCGGATAATCCACGGTCAACCGGACAATGGCACCTGTCATCTGCTCGGGAGAAGGCAATGCTGCCTTCAGGCTTTCAGTAATATTCTCCGCGTTTTCTAATCTAATATAGCGATCAACGAACGGCCGCACATTGTTCAATTTGCGCCAGTCTACTTTCGTGTCGCCGCCATGATCTAGTGTGGCAATCACGAAAAATTTATCGTCTTTCGCCTCGCCGAAATCGACACGCTCAATGGACCCGGGATAGATCACTGGCGGGTGCCGGCCTTCGTTGAGGTCCTGAGGTTTGTGGATGTGCCCCAACGCCACGTAATCCAGCCGCGGGTCTTTGACCAGCGACCCGGGCAGCACCAGGTCTGCTCCAAGCATCACAGTCCGCTCCGACCCGTAGCTTGCTCCTTGAACCGATGCATGTGCGGTCAGGATAAGAGGCAGGGAGGCATCGGCAGACTCGATCATCTCCTGGACGATCTCGTTTAATCTAATCTCAATCTCGGAAAATACTTTCTCGGGTTTCGCCGCGCTGGACTCCATGGATGCCATCAAACCGGAGCGAGAAACCCACGGCACTCCGATCACCTGTGCCGGGATGCCCAGTTGTTCCGGCCCAAGAAATTGCGGTTTCGCAATGACATGGACATGTGACACCTGGAGCGTGTCGAATTCCTGAATCGCATGGGCTCGTCCGGTGGCGGGGGAAAGGTCATGGTTTCCAACCAGCAATATGGTCGGGATGCCTGCCCGGGAGAGTCTCATGATCCTGCGGCCCCATTCGCGCTGAAAGGTGGGTGCCGGGTTGCGGTCTTTATAAGCATCCCCGGCAAAAATAACCAGGTCCACCTTTTCATCGACGGCCGTGTCGATGATGACATCCAGCGAGCGTAGAAAATCCAGTACACGCAGGGGCAAACCGCTTTCCGGGTCGTGGCGTCCGTAATTCGCCATGTCAATGTGAGCATCTGCAAAATGTAGTAATTTCATGGCAACTCCTGGAATTATTGTATCCGAAGTCGTGATTTTGGAATCTTATATTTTGATGGGTGTCTGCGCTGGTATTCCGCTCAGGTCGTAAGCCATGGCGCCGGTAATACGGACAGGAACGATCTCGCCAATCGGGGCTTCGGCTTCTACAAGGACCATGCCGTCAATTTCTGGCGCGTCGCGGTAAGATCTGCCGACTGAGATGCCATCGCCGTAGCCTTCGATCAGCACATCAAGCGTCTTTCCGACGTAGGACTGGTTGATCTGCATAGAGATCGCTTGCTGGCGCTCCATCAGGCGCTGGTAACGTTCTTCTTTCACCTCGACAGGGACCGGGTCACCGAGCGATTCGCTGGCAGTGCCTGGCTCAAAAGAAAATTTGAATGCCCCGACGCGATCGAACCGGATATCATCAACAAAATCCATCAACGCCTGAAATTCTTCATTCGACTCACCAGGATAACCTACAATGAACGTGGTGCGGATGGCAAGGCCGTTAATTGCAGCGCGCATTTTGGCCAGTGTGTGATGTACCCATTCAATATTGGATGGGCGGCGCATGCGATAAAGTGTTTTGGGATGCGCGTGTTGAAGGGGTATATCGAGATAAGGCAGAATAGTCTTGCGGGTAGCCATCACATCAATCAATCGGTCATTGACATAACCGGGATAGGCATACATGATCCGGATCCAATCCATGTCTGGCACGGTGTCGGTGAGCTTTTCGAGCAGAATGGCCAGGCCGTCTTTCATCCCAAGGTCATGCCCATAATCGGTTGTATCCTGCGCGATGAGGATCAACTCACGCACACCATCATCCCGCAGCCTTCGTGCTTCGTCCAATATCGTATCCACCGGGCGACTTACGGCTGTCCCCTTGATCAAGGGGATGGCGCAGAATGCGCAGGGCCGGCGGCAACCGTCAGCGATTTTGAGATAAGAACTTGTGCCTGCCACGCTGGCACGGAGTATTCCCTGTTCATCTGTGCCGACTGTGGCCGCCTCTGGGAGGTGATAAAGCGGCTCAGGATGAGGCGCCTTGCGCAGCTCGTGAACGACTTGGACTATATCCATCCAGCGGCGCGTACCGAGTATCCCGTCTACACCGGGTACTTTTTGCGCGACTTCCGTCCCATAGCGCTGGGTAAGGCACCCCGCTGCGATCAACAGCTGATCGTTACGCTTATTCTGGGACAGTTCGCGCAGTACATTAATAGATTCCTCTTTGGCGGGACCAATAAATCCGCAGGTGTTCACAATCAGGACACTGGCTTGGGATGGCTTTTCAACAACTTTATAGCCATCAGCGAGGAGCAACTGCGCCATGGAATCCGAGTCCACAGTGTTTTTGGAACAGCCAAGGGAAACAAGGTGAAAGGTTTTCCGGTTCATAACTATAAAATTCCATCCTATTTAAATTCTGGATTTCAAAATATAAGAAAATCTACATCGGAACCCGCATTATCCAATGGGTTCCGATGGGTTCACAGGGGTGGGTGTAATGCTGGGTGTAAACGTGGGGGTTACCCGCGGGGTTCGAGTCGGGGTGGGAGTGGTGGTGGGGGTGGGCAGGAGAACGCCCTGGGGGGTGTAAATGATTTCGGTAATTTCACCGGGATTGCCCATCAGCCCCAGATCTGTTTGATTGTATACGATCTGCACCAGCGATCCGTCCGCGACAAGTACTCCCACTGTTTTAGCGCCATCGAATGTGTATGCACTGCCCGCAATGGTGCGCCCTTGGAATTCAATTTTCCCATCTACAGTGACACGCATCCATGTGCTGCCAGAAACCGCAGTAATCACCTGCACGGGCGCGGGGTTGACGATCGTCGGGATTTCAAATGGCGTGGGTGTTACATTTACATTGCCGGGGGTGATGAGCAACTCAAGCGATGGCGTGGGCAGGACAGTGGGCTCTCCGGTCACTGCAGTAGCCAGCAGCGCTTCCGAAATGGATTGCTGGGAATTGGCACTCCCCTGGGCTTGTTCTCTTTGGGAAATGATGCGCGTTGCGCCCCATACCGCGAAGGCGATCATTGCCAGAATCATGCCTCCCCCAAAAATCAAGTCGGTGGAAAGAATTCGTTGTAAAACAGGTGGGATGATCGAGCGGTTTCCATCATTTGTTGAGTTTAACTTTGGCTGAAGAGGATATCGTTCCTTGCGTGATGCTTGCAGTCCCTCTGCAAAACGCAGTAGCAGTGCATCCACGTCTAGATCCAGAAATCGGGCGTAGCTGGAGAGAATTCCACGAGCCTGGACGGTGGAAGGCAAATCAACGATGACACCCGTCTCCAATGCCATTAGATGATGTTTGCGGATGTGAGTATGCCGTTCGATTTCATCGAGGGTGAGACTCAGAAGTTCGCGCCGCCCTTTGAGCTGTTGCCCGATTTCAATGAAGATGCTACTGGAGAGGGGGATTGATTTGCTGGCATTCTCCAGTAGGTTTTCGGGAAGATCTTCGTTGTCGTAGGGAATATATGGAATAGCTGAAGAGGTGAGGTTGTCTAACCAAGGTTCAGATTCTTCTGGAGCGGGTGATTTTGGCTCAACAGGAAGAGCATTTGCTTCATTGGGAGCAGGTTCCGGTGTGTCGGGTTTTATTAGATTGGATTCGGGCACTGGTCCCTGTTCAGAGGGAGTCTCACCTCGCAGGGTGGCGAGTAACTGCTCAGCGTCCAATCCCAAATAATTGGCATAAAGTCGTAAGAAGCCGCGCGCCTGGACTGGCGAGGGGAGCGAAGCGAAATCATCCGCTTCCAGCGCATCCAGAAATTGCGCTCGAACGGCAGTCGCCTGAGAGGCTTTTTTAATGGTGAGCTTGCGTTCCAGGCGGGCCTGTTTGAGTTGTTCGCCAATGGTAGGTGGCATAGGGTATGAAAATTCACCGGCTTACCCCAGAAGTGGAGATAAACCGGTGATGTAGTGAGCGGTGATCCCCAGCGGGGTATCCCTCCGAAGATTTATGCTTCGGGAGCGGTTGCTGCTTCCGCTTTTGCTTCAGGAGCAGCTTTGACAGTAGTTGCTGCAACATCCGGTTGTGTGGCGGGTTCGGATTCGCCTTCACGGTAGACGAGGATCTTGATCTCGGGAATAAGGTCCATTGTCAGGCGGATGTGGGCTTTGTGTTCGCCCAGAGTGCGCAACGGTTGCATGTCGATCTGCTGTCGCTTGACCTCGATGCCGCTCTTGGCTTTGATGGCATCTGTGAGATCCTGCGTTGTGATCGAGCCGTAGAGCTTTCCGGTTTCACCGGCTTTGGCGGCAAATGTTACTGACAATGCAGCCAGTTTTTCAGCAACGGCACTCATCTCGGTGTTGAGTATGGCGCGTTTCTCGGTAGCCTGGTGACGGATCTTTTCGACCTGTTTGAGGGCACCGGGTGTTGCCAGGACGGCATATCCCTGCGGGATAAGAAAGTTGCGTCCATAACCATCCGCAACACGTTTGACGTCACCCGCGCGGCCAAGCTTATATACATCTTTGATCAGCATTACTTTCATTTTCTTCAAGCCCTTTCGTGGCAAAAAAATTGAGGAGCGAAGGGTACAACGCTCCGGCGGGACATTGTACCAGAGGTGGGAGGGAGAGTCAACAGATAGCATTGCTAACACAGATAGCATTGCGCCCGGCATCGCGCATTGTTTCTAACATTTCCTTTAACACAGTACTTTTGTCAGGTTTATCCAATGTTTAAAAACCATCAGTGTGGAGTATAATGTTTTTTAGAATTGACATCTTCCCTCACAAGCCCCCAGCTTCTGGTTTCATGACATGACACCTTTTCTGGGGAGAGAAAAAACTCACACATTCACCAATTTGGAAATTGGTCATCCTTTTTTTGAAATTCTGGTGTAAAATCCGATTTCCATGAAAAACACCAACATTCTAGTTATTGAAGGTAAGCACGCCGATAAACCTGCTTTTGCTTCTGCTTTGCAAAAGAAGGGGTTTGGCGTAGAAGTCGCCTTCAGTGGGAATGATGCTCTGGAGCGTCTTTCTGTAGTGGATCCAGATCTAGTAGTGGTAAATGCCGCTTCCCTTCGTTCGACAGGTGGTCGTATCTGCCAGTCGCTTCGTAAGGAGAGCAAGACGCTCCCGCTTCTGCTCATCATGGACAAGGGTAGTACGCCTGAAAAATCCGCTGCCGATGCGGTGCTCAATCTGCCTTTCACCCCGCAAAAGTTGATCAACCGCATTCGATTGTTGCTGCCTGGCGATGGCAAGAACGTCCTTCACATTGGTCCGATCCGGCTTGATCTAGAACACCGTCGCGTTCGCTGCCTTGGCAAGAACGAGCGATTAACTCCGCGCCTGGTGCGTTTGCTTCAAATCCTCATGGAACATCATGGCGAGGTGGTGGAACGGGAGTCACTTTTCAAACGAGTATGGGAGACTAATTACACCGGCGACACCCGTACGCTCGATGTCCATGTTTCGTGGCTGCGAAAAGCCATCGAACTTGACCAGGACCATCCGCGTTTTTTACGGACCATCCGCGGTGTGGGGTACCGCCTGGACATTTAACTCGATCTGGTACTGCATTCCTGAAGCCATCACCAGCCGGACGCATATTCTGCGCCCGGTTTTTATTTTAAACATCTTGGATGTGGATTTTTCTTGTTCCGGGCGACTGCACCCACTCACCTGTACTAGGGTCTTTTTCTATATCCCTTGGGATTGTTATCTTCCCTTGAGCGAATAGTTTGCCTCTTGCAGTCAATCTTCGTTTTTTCGTTCTTGGATTAGTTTCGATAAGCTGCCAAGGGAGCAGACTTAGTTTACTGTGGTTTCCATAGGAGCCTTTACCACATACTTCTAAAATTTCACTTGGTCGAAGTTCAAGATTATTGCCGTTATTCCATAATGCAATCACAATTGCCTTAAGGTGGCCAACAAATGAATAGATTTGGGGATTGAATCCGATATTCTTTACAAATGGGAAATCGGTAAGCGTTTCACCTAAATACAAACGAGGAGAAGAATCAATTCCTTCAGTTTCGATATAGGTTTTTAGCGGGGGGTAGATATCCTTAAATCCAAGAATATGCGAGTCATTCCCCGATTTGTGGACTCCCCTAGATGCTATTTGGTATAAACCATGACTGAATAGTCCTCCCAACTTTGGGACATTCAAAGAGGTTTGCGAATCCGAGCAGGAGCAAAATAATACATTATTGCTTGCAGAAGATGATTCAACAATACTTTTAATAATTTGTATCGAATCCGATGGAGAAATTAGAATCTCCCCGACTTTACCGCTATAACAAGAATCAATTATTAATACAGGGGTTACAGACATAATGGAAAGCGTTGATAACAGATCGCTAATTCTCAATAGTGACAAGGGTAACACTGTGTCATTTATAGGGTGCTTTTTAGAATCTGTAGTACAAAGGCCAAAATCATTGTGGCCTATCGGTATTCCATGACCGGAAAAATAAAACACTAATATATCTCCAAGCGCTGAGCGTTCAGTTATGTACTTGTTTATTTGGTCTCGTATATCTTCAGAAGTGGGATTGATTATTTTTATGAACCGGGAAGAATTATAAAGTGCCGTTTCA
>JBGOXG010000002.1:0-57094 GCA_041479025.1 Anaerolineae bacterium | reverse complement strand
CCTTCGTGAGGCATTGCTTGTTCATAGTGATAAAGACCGGTGGTTAAAGTTACAGCGCAATGGGATGTCGCAGGATTTCTCGTGGGAAAATGCCGCAAACCAATATTCCGAGTTATATCTCCAATTAGTTTCAAACAAAGATACAGGCCGGTTTGGATAATTCTCAGAATATGGTAGGGAAAACGGTGCAAACAGGAGCTTGCTTATGAAAACACGTGTCGTCATCCTGGCGGGAGGTGAGGGCTCCCGACTAAGCGTTCTTACCGCAAAACGGGCAAAACCCGCCGTACCATTCGCAGGAAAATACAGAATCATTGATTTCGCCCTCTCCAATTGTACAAACTCCGGGTTATTTGATGTCATGCTTATGGCGCAATATCGCCCTCAGTCTCTTATTGAACACATCGGCGCTGGCGGACCCTGGGATCTAAATCGAGATTTCACCGGCGGTGTCCGTATTTACACACCATACAAAGCAAGGTTTGGTACGGATTGGTTCGTGGGCACTGCAGGTGCAGTACAGCAGAATTTCACCTTCATCAAAAGGGAAAAACCCGACCATATTCTCGTACTCTCTGGCGATCATATCTACGCCATGGATTACGACGCGTTGATTACGTTCCATATTGACCACCAGGCAGATATGACAATGGCAACCATCCGCGTCCCGATGGATGAGGCTCCTCGATATGGCATCGTTGGCGTGGATGAAAATTATCGTGTTACTTCCTTTGTGGAAAAACCAAAGGAGCCGATATCAACGCTGGCGAACATGGGGGTGTATGTTTTTAACCTAAACGTGCTCGATCAAGCATTATGGGAAGACCGGAACCAGCATGATTCATCCCACGATTTTGGGAAAAATATTCTTCCCCGTCTGGTAGCTGAGGAAAAAAGAGTGATTGCTTATCCTTATAGCGGTTACTGGGTGGATGTGGGGACGATCGAATCGTACTGGCAGGCGCATATGGATTTGCTTGTCCCAGATCCGCCGCTGAACTTGAACGACCGTCGCTGGGTTATCCATACCCGGACGGAAGAGCGTCCCCCTGTTTGGATCGAACGCGATGGGCAGGTTTTTGATTCCATGCTTTCAGACGGGTGCATTATTGAAAAAGGTGCAATCGTCGAGAAAAGCGTACTTTCACCAGGAGTGGTAATCTGCAGTGGGTCAGTGGTGCGGGAGTCGATTCTTCTGACTGACTGCAGGATTGAACGGGGGTCTAGGATAAATCATTCAATACTCGACAAACGCGTAAGGGTAAGCGAGAATTCGTCGGTTGGTGAGTCGCCTTTGACAGAAGCGGGAGGCAAAGAGATAAAAACGCGTCTGGTGCTTATTGGAAAAAACAGTATATTGCCTCCCGGGATTGTAATCCACCCCGGAGCGATCGTTAGCACCGACGTCGTCCCTTCGGATTTTGAACAGTTAGTTGTTGAGTCGGGTTCATTTATTCAAACCAAGCGACAGCCTTATGAAGTTTCAGACTAGCTCTTAAGGAGCCCTGATGATATTCGAACGTTCAAGCGGGATTTTGCTCCACCCAACCAGTTTGCCGGGGTCTTATGGGATTGGCGACCTCGGTCCAGCAGCCTATCGCTGGGTGGATTTTCTTTCAGATTCCGGATGCAAACTTTGGCAAGTGCTTCCTTTGGGGCCGACCGGTTATGGCGATTCGCCCTATCAATGTTTTTCCGCTTTTGCCGGAAACCCTTATCTCATCAGTCCTGAAATTTTAGTAAATGACCATTTGCTATTACAGGAAGACTTGAAAGAGCTGCCTGTCTTCCCTAAAGATAGTGTGGATTATGGCGAGATTTTCTCCTGGAAACCTGGCTTGCTGGATATAGCTTATCTTCACTTTGAGCAAGGTGGGTCAGATGTGCTTCGGGCTGAATTTACAACCTTTTGTAATGAAAACTCATTGTGGTTGGACGATTATGCACTGTTCATGGCGCTTAAAGATTCCCATGATGGCAGTTCGTGGGGCACCTGGGAGCCGGCCATTCGTTTACGCAAACCCGAGGCTATCGTTGTGGCTCGAAAAAAATTAGCTGGTGAAATTTCCCGTCATGCCTTCCGGCAATGGCTTTTCTTCCGCCAATGGCGCGCGGTGAGGAAATATGCCCATGATAAAGGCGTGAAAATTATCGGCGATATCCCGATTTTTGTTGCCTATGATAGCGCAGACGCCTGGTCTCACCCAGACTTGTTTTACTTTGACGGATCTGGTCGTCCATCTGTCATAGCTGGTGTCCCTCCTGATTATTTTTCCCCGACGGGCCAGTTATGGGGAAATCCGCTTTATCGTTGGGAAGTACATAAATCTAGCGGATACAAATGGTGGATTGACCGCTTCAGAGCCATCCTGGGCACTGTGGATATTGTCCGGTTGGATCACTTTAGGGGATTTGCCGGTTACTGGGAAGTACCCGCGAATGCCAAGACCGCGGAGCGCGGTCGATGGGTACCTGGACCGGGGGCGGATTTCTTAAATGCGGTCAAGAACTCTTTCGGTGGTTTACCCATCCTCGCTGAGGATTTGGGAGAGATTACGCCGGATGTTATCGAATTAAGAGATTCGTTCCAGTTGCCAGGGATGAAGATCCTCCAATTTGGGTTCTCGGGACCTGATAATTCGTTCCTGCCACACCATTATTTGGAAAATTGCGTTACCTACACCGGCTCACATGATAACGATACCGCGCTGGGGTGGTATTCTTCCGCGCCCGAGCAGGAAAAAGAGTTTTACCGCCGTTATCTTGGGCGGAGTGGCGATGATTTTGCCGGAGATTTGATACGGGCAGCCTGGAGTTCAGTGGCTGTCATTGCTATCGCTCCTTTACAGGATTTCCTCAAACTGGGCAATGAGGCTCGAATGAATTTTCCCGGCAAGGAAAACGGGAACTGGATGTGGCGCATGACAGAGGATGCATTGACTGATGATTTGAAGTCATGGATATTAGAAATCAATTATCTCTACGAGCGATAGTAGAGAATGTCCAATTCGAAATCTCCACACTCAATTCTAAAGTTGTGGAGATTTCATATATCACTCATTGATTGTCGCTGCTTCCTATAGATCCGCTTTGACGTGCATTCGGGAAGCCAAATAAATTCCCAGCAGTATAAGAAATGCGCCGAACAACTTTAAAGGTGTTGGGGCTTCATCCAAAATAATGAAAGCCAGGATGGTCGACCCGATGGGTTCTCCCAACAACGTCACTGAAACGAATGATGCCGGCAAGAATTTCAATGCCCAGTTGAATGTCGAATGGCCCAACAATTGAGGGATAAATGCTAGCAGGAGCATCCAAAAGTAAGCCTGAGGGGGATAGCCAAAAGGGGTTTCACCAGATGCCAGCATAATAATCACTAGGATTATGGCTGCCATCCCATAAACGACGAAAATATATGGGATCAGGGACATTTTCACGCGTAAATAGCGTCCGATGAGCAGGTAACCGGCTGCCATCCAAGCTCCGACCAAGGCTAGGAAATTCCCCCCAAAAGCCTGTCCTTTGACGAATTCACCCAAGGGGGGGCAGACGAGCCCTGCATTCCAGCTGCAGGAATCTGATAGCCCAACAATTGTTCCTCCCACAAGAGCCAGTACCATGCCCCAGATGACAGGGCGAGTGATTGGTTCCTTCAAGACCAGAGGGGAAAGGAGCGCTACCCATAGAGGGGTGGTTGTTACCAGCACCACTGAACTGGCGACAGTAGTGTATTCGAGAGAGGAGATCCAGGTGGCGAAGTGGAGTGCGAGAAAAATTCCCGAGAGCAATCCCAACATCAACTCTCGCCGACCCAAGCTGAATAACTCGTCTCGATGCCGGCTCAACGCAAGAGGAGCAATGATCAGGCTGGCGAAAGTCAACCGGAAGGCGGCAATCACGAGTGAAGGGGCATACTCCTGCGCGAAGCGTATGAAAATGGAAGCGGTAGATACCGCCAGAATTCCACCCAGGATAGCGAGAGTGACATAGGTCTTTGAAGGAGCGGGATTCATGTTTCTTGAGGTGAAGAAATTCTTTTCTTTAATTCACCGCACAAGGTGATGATGTCAGATTAACCCACTTAGGGGAAAAATTCATCCTAATTTTCGTCTTGACACATATTAGCACGGCGGCTAGAATTTGGATAATGATATCCTAAATCAGGATACTGCACACGTCAATCCTTTGTTGGTTTAGAACAGGAGTAAAAATGTCTTACGAACTGCCTCCGCTCCCTTATGCCTATGAAGCATTGGAGCCTTTCATCGACACCACAACAATGCATATCCACCACGACAAGCATCATGCTGCTTACGTAAACAATCTGAATGGCGCGATGGAGAAGCACCCGGAACTTGCTGGAAAATCCCTCGAAACACTGCTTAAGGACCTTAGCGCTGTTCCTGAAGATATCCGTATGGGTATCCGCAACCACGGTGGCGGGACATGGAACCATAGCATGTTTTGGGTGATCATGGCACCAAAGGCTGGTGGTGAACCTTCAGGCGCACTTGCCGATGCCATTTCTTCAGCATTCGGGAATTTTACCAATTTCAAAACCGAGTTTGAAAAAGCTGCCAATGGACGCTTCGGTTCCGGATGGGCATGGCTTGTCAAGAAATCTGATGGTGGCCTTGCCGTAGTCTCTACTGCAAATCAGGACAATCCTATGAGCGAAGGGCTGCTCCCCTTAATGGTTCTGGATGTTTGGGAGCATGCTTACTATTTGAAATACCAGAATCGTCGCGCGGAATATGTCTCCAACTGGTGGAATGTCGTTAACTGGGCAGAAGTTCAGCGCCGGTTCAAATAGTCAAGAAAGATAATTGCATCCGAACAAGAAGCCAGCTATAATACAAGTATCTGGCTTCTATTTTTTAATCAACCCTAAGGAGGAATCGATATGACCCATATCATCACCAGTCTTTGTTTGCGCGATGCCGGTTGCGTGGACGTGTGCCCTGTGGAATGCATTGTCCCTGGTAAGCCAGTCGAGCAGTGGCCCTGGTATTATATTGACCCTGACACTTGCATCGATTGTGGCGCCTGTATTCCTGAATGCCCGTGGGCAGCGATCTTCCCTGAAGATGAAGTTCCATCTGCTTACACTGCAAAAGGCGGCGAATACATCAGCAGGGTGGGACTTAGCGGACACTATGAAGGTAAAAACCACCATGGCGATAGTGTCGTCCTGGACTGTGTTAAACAGCTTGAAAAAGGTGAAGTGGTGGATTTGACTCCGGACAGCCCGCCTAACTACGATTACTTTAAGAAAGGCCCCGGCTACCCCGCCAAAGAATAATATCAACGTTTATAAATAATAAGCCTTGCGATAAGGATGAACCATCGCAAGGCTTATTTTATTGACAGTTGACTTAAAATGAGTATCGATGCGGTTACTGGAAATATCAATTTCGGCGAGGACTTGGTTCGGCTTTTTATCGGATCGGGTTGTTGTTGAAGGGACAAAGCACCCTGACATTGGTGCGGAACGAGACCGGTAGTTGACTCAGCTGGTTTTTTTATCGTGAGGGTTTATTATGGCTCGATAGCTGACCTGATCAGCTCTTGACCGATCTTGTCTGCAGACTCTAAACTGCCATTCTCCAAGGCGACCACAGCAACCAGAGGCGTTCCTTGCCAGCCAGGCGGTGTGCCTCCCATGAACCAGACAATACTCGTTGTTTTCACGCTTGCTGTACTGAGGTTTCGCCAGTAAGGTTGTTTTTCAATCATTTCAGTGATGATAGTCTTGACAACGGACGCAGGGGTTAATACTTCCACCGCTTCCGAAAGAGGTGGAAGGATGATCCAACCTTGTTGGGAGGTATTTACCGCCATTGCTATTTGACCTGGCGGCCTTATACCGTCATTGGCCAACGCAGCAACAGCGAGTGCCATTTGAAGGGGGCTTATCCGCAAATTCTCAACGGTACCATACGGTGATGCTTGCGCAACTGGCAGGCGAATGTCCGGAGCGGTGTAAAATCCCAAAGAGTTGTATAGATTTACTAAATCCTTATAATCGAGGGATTTTCCACTGTCCAATTCTGAGGCGCGAACAAAGATGGAAAGTGCGGATCCGGGTGGGTATAACCCCTGCGCAGCACGATTTACTAACGGCGCTTCAGGATTATTTGTAAGGATCTCGCCGGTTTCACTCAGATTGTTGGGATCAAAAGTTGGGTGAGATGCCATGGCTAGAATTTCACCTGTTTTTGCATTCATCAAGATTGCAGCACCTATTTGGTCGCTGAGTAATTCGTCGGCTTTCATTTGCAGGGAAAGGTCCAAGCTAAGGCGCATCGTCAAACCGGGAGGGGGTGTCCCATAAAGAAGGCGTTCCCACCAAATAAGCCGCTCTGGATTTCCCCGCAAACCACGCAAATAGGGATCGAGACTCAGTTCCAAGCCGCTCTGACCATAAATACTATTCGTGTAACCAGTAATTGCACCTAGGGCGGGATATAAATACTTACGAATATAGCTACCGGTCTCGCCCTGAGTCTCGTTGATGAGAGAATAAGATCGGTCAATCAGATTTCCTCTAGCAACATACAGGTCTGATATCGAGCGACGAGGGTTATCTGATCGAGTGAGTAAATCATCTGCGCGCCATATTGACCACCATGAATTTACCACAAAGAGCACAAGCAAAAACGCCCCAAAAAGGAATGCGAGATTTAGAAAAGGAACTGGTTTTTGCAAGGGAGCCGGGTCTTCTTCTGGCTGACTCCCAATAAGCAGTAATAATAAAAGAGCAATCAATGATGTCAACAACGATGAACCACCATATGACACAAACGGGAGAGTCACGCCGGTAAGTGGAAGCAATCGCATATTACCCGAAATAATCAAGATACTCTGTGCACCTAAATAAGAAGTCAATCCTGCAGATAACAGCCTGCGGAAATTATCCGGAGCTCTAAGAGCAGTGCGTAACCCTCTGGCGATAATGACGGCTAGGATGCACAAAAGCATCCCTGTGCCTATGAGGCCAGTCTCCTCTGCTATAGCGGAAAAAATAAAATCGGAAATGGCAACTGGAACAAGACCCGGATACCCCATACCTGGCCCGCGACCGGGAATGCCGCCATTAGCAATTGCCATCAACGATTGAATAGTCTGATAGCCTGATCCACTGGGGTCAGACCAGGGATTAAACCAGATTTCCAGGCGGATCTGGATAATTTCTACTATGTAATATCCCACCACTCCCGCAAGTATCAAACCGGCAATGCTGGCCAGGATGACCCGCTTTCGTCCTGTGGCGAGGTAAAGGATAACCGTGTAAAGAAAAATAAATATGGAGGCGGTTCCTAAATCACGTTGTACAATTAAAATGAGCAAAGCGAGCCCGGTCAATAGCATGGTGGGAAGAATGAGAGGGAAGAACCTTTGCCGAAAAGGGAGGTGGTCAGCCAGGTAGGCAGAAAGGTAAACGACCAGCAGAAGTTTGAGAGGCTCGGATGGCTGAAGATAAATCCCACAACAACCCAACCATAAGCGCGGTCCACTACCAAGAGGATTAGTACCGAAAATAAGCGTTAAGCTTGTTAATAGAATTCCCCCGATTAGCAGGAGATATTTATAACGTCGCAAGAAAGACAATTTTGGCGATAACCTCACACCTATGGCAAGTGTGATACCCCCCACCGCAAACCAGATCGCCTGACGCATCCCAAAAGCTGGAACAAGACGCCATATTGATAAAATTCCTAGACCAGCGAGAAAAGCTGTGAGTGGAAATAAAAATGGATCGGTGTCAGGTAATTTTTTTCTGAGCTGCCAGTGAAATAAGACGATAATACCCGCCCAGATTGCGAGACCTATCCAGTGCGTCCAACGAAATTCAACTTCCCATGTTCGTTCCCGGCCGGCAGGAGAAAGACACAGGATGATGGCGTAGACAAAAAGAATGGCTGCCGCCACGATTAGTAACCGACGTTCAATTTTCACAGGAGAAGTATGGTGATAATTCACAATAGGGGGGATTTCGTGCCAAGTTGGACAAACCCGGAAGAATCTGTTCTATCTCTGTTCTAGCTGAGATTTAGAATTTCCTGCTTGATCATCTCGCCACCTTACTCATTTTGACGATTTCTGCTGAAAGTACTTTCCAACCAGCAGATCCAGTTTCTTTAGAGTCTCAGACGGTATTGCAGTTGGATTAGTGATAACTGCGGATGCCAATGCGTTTCCACAAGAGCAATCTGATTCTTCTTTAAGACTGATCGCCATCTCGCGGATTGTATCTTGTGCCACTCTGGTATTTTGGTTGAGTGTTTGGATAACGATATCTACAGAGACTGGCTCTGCGCTGACATGCCAGACATCATAGTCGGTAACATGCGCCATCGTTGAATAACACATTTCGGCTTCTCGCGCAAGGAAAGCCTCCGGGGAAGCTGTCATACCAATAATGGATATTCCCCACGACCTAAAAATATTTGATTCGGCTTTGGTGGAAAATCTTGGTCCTTCAATCGTTATGAGCGATCCTCCAAGGTGGACTATCGCACTGGTCTTCCGAACAGCATCATGGACTTGTTTGGACAGGTCACTGCAAAATGGTTCTGCACCACTGATATGTGCAACCATGCCGTTGCCAAAAAAAGAGCGAGGGCGCAGGTGTGTATAATCGAATATCTGGTCGGGGATTACGATATGACCTGGTGCATAGTCCTCACGAAGGGAACCGCAGGCAGAAATGCTGACTATCCGCCTCACGCCAAGCGTTTTTAGCGCAAGAATATTCGCGCGATAATTAACTTCAGTGGGAGAAATATGATGACCGATCCCATGGCGCGCCAAAAAGGCTATCCGTTTTCCTTCCAGTGTGCCGAGAACCACTGGAGCGCTGGGACTTCCAAAAGGAGTTTCTATATTAATCTCTCTCACGTCAACAAGTCCGGGTATGGAATATAGTCCCGAACCGCCAATCACCGCGAAGGCAATTTTTTCACTCATTGGATCTGCTCTATTAACGGATGGCAAATTGGGGGTTGCATGCATGCATTATCCAGGCGTACTGATTTGATTTGGGTTAATTAAAACTGTAAGCATTGTATGACCACAATCTATTTTATCCCCTGAGATCACAACGGTAGGCATAGAAAGGATTTCCTGATTTAGCTTTGTCCCATTCTTTGATCCCAAATCTTCAATCCACCATTGCATGTGGTGATAGCTGAGTCGGGAATGATGCGTTGAAACTGCATCGTCATTGAGCAGACATTCGCAGGCAGGGTCGCGCCCGATGGTGATTTCAGCTAGAGTAAAATTAAAAAGTTGCGGAGAGTCATCTGCTACTTGGACGATGAGACTTAACGGAGGTACTTTACGTGCGGCGAGTAATCCGGATTGGATTCGCAGGTCATTCCATTGAAGCCATAGAACCCAGCTTAGGAATGCAAAAAGACTCACACCGAGGAGCAGCCGTAGCGCGAGGAGAACCTCTCCGGTCATTTATCTGTTTTATCGAGGGGCTTGAGCGTAGCAGTTGGCCGTTCGCTTGAAACCGGTGAAATGGGAGCAGTGCCCCCTTTGGTGTAAGCAGGCGGATTATCCTGTCCAAAAATAACAGGTAAGCCAGCCAGAGAGATAACATCTCCGGGGTAAAGCACGGTCTGATTGGTACGTTGACCATTGACGTAGGTGCCACCGGTCGAATTCAAGTCGAATATAACGTACCGGCCCTTAATGGCACGGATCTGAGCATGGTAACGGGAAACGCGCGGGTCGTCGATGACCAGGTTGTTATCCATTCGGCGACCTATATTGATGACGGGCTGACTGAGTGGGAATACTCGTACGCCACCAATGATTAAGAAAGCGTTCTTCGGAATTGTTTCATCGGCGATAACGCCTTCAGCATTTTGTGGCATGTTTTGAGTTTCCGCAACCTCGATTGGCTGGTTCGCACCCGAAATTTTTATCTCATCTATTCCCATAGCAGGGTCAGCTGATATTGTCAAAGACGGCGGAGCTTCAAATTTAAAATTAGCTTCGCTGGCTATTAGGCGGAGAATCTGCGACAACCCTTCAAGAAGACGTGGATCTTTATTCCACTGTTCGAAAGCGTTCGGATTTACAAAGATAATGTAGCGGTTGGGTACTGATTGTCCCACGGCAATGTTGGCTTTAACAGCGGAGGCCAATTGTTGCGCAATAACATCTTCTGCCTTCCGACCAGGGAGAAGATTGACAAGGTGTACTTCAATCAACGATTGCAGGCGTTGTTCCAGGTTGTCGAGTGATAGTCCCATGCTTGTTTAACTACCCTAGGTTTTAGATATGTATATTATACGTTCTGCTGTGCTTTTTATGCAAGCGATTAATAATATTGCAATGTATCGAATTTTTACGTATACTTTGTAAAATCAAAAAGAGTTGCCCCAATCTTTCCCTTGCTAAGATCGGAGTGGACAATGTCAGTGTTACCGCTAACTTTAATGACTCACCCTCTACCGCCCGAATGGATTACTTCACTGAACGGTCGTGTTCGACTGGTGGTTGGTCCAGCTGATTATGCTGGAATTGCTCCCCATCTCACTGAAAATTTGGAAGAAACCGAAGCGATATTATGTCTGCTAACCGATATTGTGGATGCGGTTATACTCTCTAAGGCACCCCGATTGCGCGTAGTCAGCAATATGGCGGTCGGAGTGGACAATATCGATTTAGTGGCCTGCACAAATCGAAAAATCCCCGTAGGGAACACGCCTGATGTCCTTACGGACGCTACTGCTGATATGACACTGGCTCTCCTTCTATCTGCATCCAGGCGCCTTCCAGAAGCGTCTGCAGACGCGCGTGATGGATTATGGCGACTTTGGGCTCCCGCAGGTTGGCTCGGTGCGGATTTACGCGGAGCTACCCTTGGCATAATCGGTATGGGTAAGATTGGGAAGGCGGTCGCCGATCGCGCATACGGATTTGGTTTAAAGGTAATTTATACTGATTTGCATCCCCTGAAAGGGGTTGAAGCGGAGTTTGTTTCGTTTGAAAGATTGCTCGCCCGGAGTGACTTTATAACAATTCACACACCTTTGAATGAATCTACACGTGGCTTGATCGGGGAAAATGCACTTCGAAAAATGAAACCTACCGCGATTCTAGTCAACGCTGCTCGAGGATCAATTGTTGAAACGAATGCCCTGGTAAAAGCATTAAGAGAACACTGGATAGCGGGAGCCGCATTGGACGTCACTGACCCCGAGCCTCTGCCGACGGACAATCCTCTTTTCGATATGCCCAACTGTTTGATTGTCCCGCATATTGGTTCAGCCACACGAAATACTCGCCGCCGTATGGCGGAGATGGCATGCGAGAACCTTCTGGCAGGTCTTGAAGGAAATGAATTGCCCTATTGTGCAAATCCAGAAATCTATCACAAATAGAATAAGGGCGACTTATTGGTCGCCCTTATTATCATTGGGGTATGAGTTGGTTGCAGCTAGGGCAAACTGTCTCACCGCGCACGACAACAAATCCACACTTGGCACATGTCCTTGGTTGGATTTTACCAAGAGGCGCACCGCAAGCGATGCAATTCCCATCCCCCACTTGGTTTGCCGTTCCGCAATATTCGCAGGACAACCTCAGGAGCCGTTCTGATAATTGCGTACTTGCCCCCACTGTTTGGGCTGTTTTATTAATTGTCTGCCAGACTTTTTCGGTGAGCTGGATGTTTTCGATATCTTGTGCCAGGTCATCGAGACGGCCTATTAAGTTCCAAGGGTTGAATAATGTCGAGATTGCAGTAGTTCCAAGGCTGGCAGCCACCCCGAGCCAGGATTGCTCGCCAATTTCAACCAGAACCCCATCCTCCACCTTTTTTAAATGGACAGTCACTGCAGTCTGGCCTCCACTGCTTGCGTCAGGACGACTGGCGATCTGCACGACTAGATCGTCTTCTTCGCCGAGAAGCTGTGTGCGCAGGTTTCCACGTTGGAAAGAGCCCGTCAGGGTGCGGGCGAAGCTTGATGGAGTAAGGTTTCCATGAAATATGCGTCGGTCCATAATTTAGATTATAATCGTTTCGCTCTACAGATGTAATACGTAATGTTTTATAAAAGGTTGTATATGCTTCATTCAAGGACAAAAATCTGGTTCGCAGTTGTTACCTTATTGTGGTTTGCTTCAATCCTTCTCGCTGTTCCTACCCCCAAACCTGCCGCTGCGCAACAACCGACTGGATCTATCCCGACTGTTACTGGTACAGCCACCGGACCAATAATTTTCGTAAGCTACGAAGAACAAATTAATGTTCGATCAGGTCCGAGCTCGAGGTTTTACCCGACGATCGGAATCATGTATCCAAGACAGGAAGCACCGGCATTAGGCCGATCTCCTGGTGAGAACTGGATTATGATTTATTTTCCCGGCGTTCCGGGTAATGTGGGCTGGGTATATGCCCCGCTTGTAACTTTCAAGGAAGTAGGCTTCTTACCTATTGTAGAACCGCCACCGACGCCTACGCCACCGACAACGCCAACGATTGATCCTACACTCGCGGCGGCATTTATCATCCCTGCTACGCCGACCCGTCTGCCAACTTTTACTCCACCCCCGGAGATTATCATTCCTACCTTTCAGGATGAAAGTCAGGTTTCCGGGGCAAGTAGTATCCCAATGGGTTTGATCATTTTTGCCCTGGCTTTTATTGGCGGATTCGGCGCATTGATTGCTTATCTCCGAAGGTAATGACGATAGGTTTAGATCCTGAATATAATAAAAGAGACCGGGATACCGGTCTCTTTATCTAATTCTTACAGTCGCAATTTCCGCCGCAGGCACACGAATCGTTTTCTTCAGCTTTTGCCTCATGGCTGTGATTGCCACATGCACATGCACCGCTTTCCTTTTTTGCGGAAGGGCTGTCGACCGTAAATCCATCGCCATGGCGAGGATCGCTGACGAAATCGATTTTTCCACCTCGCAGATATTCAATGGATGTGTCATCAACCACCAGTTTAATACCTTCACATTCAAAAGTTTGGTCATTTTCCCGAATCTCATTATCTAAAGCTATACCGAATTGAACGGAACAACACCCCCCGCCGGCAACAAACACGCGTAAAGCATAACCCTCCAGTTTTCGCTCTGCAATAATATTCTGGACGGCATTCGCAGCCGATGGAGTAAGCTTGATGGTTTCGGTTCCAATTTCTTGAAGCATTTTCGCCTCCAATATGTCTAAATTGGACTAATATTATCAAAAATATGCCAGTATGTCAACAGGTTGCACGATTTCATCACCACGGCTATAATCCACGCGTTCTGAAAAAGGGATTCGATAGAGGAGTCAGTTGTGAAAATTAAACCAATCCTTTTTGTAGTTCTTGTGGTAATTTCTCTTGCTTTGGCGGCTTGTGGATCCCAACAGGGGAGTGGGGCATCTAAAGCTGTTGAAAATTACATTAATGCTCTGGTCAATAAAAACGCGGATCAGCTTTCTGCGCTTTCCTGTGCAAATTGGGAGCCGACAGCATTAACGGAGTTAGACTCATTCCAGGCAGTCACGATCAGGCTTGAGAATCTCGCTTGTCAGCAGACCGGTACGGATGGCGAAAATGTCCTTGTTCTCTGTCAGGGGAAAATCATAGCTACTTACAGTAATGAAGACCAGGAAATCGATCTCTCCGCTCGTACTTACGTACTTGTTAATCAAGGCGGGGAGTGGCTGGTATGCGGCGAGCAATGATTCGTAATCTTTTCTCTCGCGAAAACCTGCGGGCAGTGATTCTTTGCCTCATCCTAATCGCACTGGTTATTTTTACCGCCAGCGAGATGCCGTTGTGGATTTATCAGGGATTTTAAAATGTCCCTGACCCAGATCATCGTTTTTGCGCTAATAGCGATGGTACTAGCGCTGGTGAAACGGGGCAAATTCCGTATCACCGTGATGTTGACACTTAGTGTCCTGGCTGTTTTCTGGTTACAACCTCCCCTGCCCATTCGAAATTTAGGTTTTTGGCTCTCAATTACCACTCTGGCGCTTACTGTTCTCAGTTGGGTTCTTGCGGTTTCTGTCACTGAGCCAATTCTTAAAGAAAACTGGCAGCCGGGGGCAATCCTTATTCTCATTGTTATAACTATAGGCTTGACGCGTTTATTACCGATTGATTCCATTAAAATAATTTTCCGTCCACCTCAGATATGGCAGACATTCATCGCACTTATTTCGACTGGGTTGGCTGTCTTCCTGGTGAGCAAATTCTGGCGACCCTACTTGCTGACCGGTATGATTGCCTTGATCATCGCACTGCTAATTATTATCAAGACACCTTCCTTATCTCTGGCGGTCAGCGAGTTTTTCCGTTCTCTTAATGGACAATCAATTGCGACCGCCAGTGCAGTAGACATCCGCTGGTTTGGTTTCTCGTATATTGCCTTTCGCTTGATCCACACAATCCGTGACCGACAAGCAGGACGTTTGCCAGCTGTTTCGTTGGCGGAATATGTGACCTATGTCGTATTCTTTCCATCTTTAACAGCCGGACCAATAGATCGTATTGATAGATTCATCGGCGACTTACGGCGCCCTTTCACGTTGGTATCAGCGGATTGGACGGATGCCGGTCAGCGATTCTTTGTAGGGTTGTTCAAGAAATTTGTCATAGCCGATTCGCTTGCTTTGATTGTTCTCAATGAAACGAACGCTTTGCAGGTCCACTCCGCGGTCTATGCATGGATCTTGCTTTATGCCTTTGCTCTTCGGATATATTTTGATTTCAGTGGGTACACAGATATAGTGATTGGCATCGCCCGCCTTCTTGGTATAAAACTACCGGAAAATTTTAACTCACCTTATCTCAAACCCAATTTGACTTTATTTTGGAATAACTGGCATATGACCCTTACCCAGTGGTTCCGTTCATATTATTTCAACCCCCTTTCGCGCTGGTTACGTAGTCTCACTAATCCTCTGCCAATAACGGTGATGATTTTCATAACTCAGGTAAGCACGATGGTTCTAATTGGTTTATGGCATGGTGTGACGTGGAATTTCGTCTTATGGGGGCTCTGGCAAGGCTTTGGACTTTTTTTCCACAACCGATGGAATGATTTTATCAGGCCTCACGGGGCTCTTTTTGCTAGAACCCCTACCCGAGCCAAATTGACGGAGGCAAGTGGTGTATTTATCACTTTCAATTATGTGGCTCTTGGCTGGGTCTTTTTCGCGCTTCCCACTCCTTATCTTTCCATTAATTACTTTCTGAAACTGTTTGGATTATGCTAATGCATCCCGATCGCCCTCTCCATCTCATCATAAAAGCGCTTCTTTTATTTATTTTGCTGAACCTGCTCTTTGCGATAGTATTCACCAGCAGACTGGGAAATTTATCTGCGTATAATTTGCTCTTCCCCGGCAGGGAACGGCTTCCTTTCGGGGAGGCGCCGCGTGAGGCTTACAATTTTAGCTTGTACGATTTGAATGCCATGTTCAAATCATTGGAACTGGCTGGGGTAAAAAAAGGCAGCGAAGAGTACCGTGTTCTAATTATTGGCGATTCGTCGGTATGGGGAATATTGCTTCGACCAGAAGAAACGTTGGCTGGCGAGTTGAACTCGGCGAATCTCACTGTTTGCGGAAAGCAGGTTTTAGCTTACAACCTGGGTTATCCAACAATTTCCCTTATGAAAGACCTGCTGCTCCTTGATCGTGCCATGCAATACGCTCCTGATCAAATCATCTGGCTGACCACTCTTGAATCCTTTCCAAAAGACAAGCAGCTGGCTTCCCCCCTGGTCGTCCATAACGCCGAGAGTGTCCGGGATCTAATCGACAGGTTTGAGCTGAGCCTCGATCCCGCTGATCCCAATTTGATAGATGAATCCTTTTTTAATAAGACCATTTTCGGAAAACGTCGTCTGCTTATGGATTTAGTCCGCCTGCAATTGTACGGGGTGATGTGGGGAGCAACCGGTGTTGACCAGCTTTATCCGTTGGATTATCCGCCTGCGGCCGTTGACCTTGAACCCGATGAAAAATATCACGGTATGACAGCTCCTCTTGATGCTTCCACACTCTCGCTCGATATTCTTAAAGCAGGCTTTACAGCTGCTGGTGATGTGCCGGTGATTCTAGTCAATGAACCCATGTTGATCAGCCAGGGAAAGAATAGCGATGTTCGTTATAATTTTTTCTATCCCAGATGGGCATATGACCAATATCGCGATTTGCTTGACAAGGAAGCGCGGGAAAATAGCTGGGAATATCTGGACCTGTGGGATCTCGTGCCGGCGACTGAATTTACTAATTCCGCGATCCATTTGACCCCGGTTGGAGAAAAAATGCTTGCTGATGAAATTGGGAAAGCTATAGTACAATCTTGCCGGTAGAAAATACGTTATGTCAAATAAGCCGAATTATCTGCTCATGCGATATTCTTTAGTTGTCGAGTTTTCCGTTGTGATGATTTTCTTCATGGCTTGTACTCCTCATCCTGTGGAAGATCCACCCGCAGTTACTTTGTCTGTTGAGACAACGGTTAGACCTCAGCCTTCTCCGACACTCACACTGCCACCCGTTGAGACTCTTTTGCCAAGCGCGACTTTCACACCTACGCCGCGGCCCACATTGGAACCCGGCGCATGGAAATCTCTTCCCGTTGTGCCTTCGCTCAGTGAGGAGATGTTGGATGTCTATAAGCGCGGTCAAGAAATGGAGCGAGATCCGCGAGTCGTTTCAGTGGTCGGAGATTGTGAGAGTTCCACAGACTGGTTCTTGAAGGATTTTGCGCGGGGCAAGCAATATTATCGTCTGGGATCTTATGAAAATCTTCAGGAAACCATCGATTATTTCAACCCATCGTTAGGTTATTTTAGTTTTGCCGCTATACGTGGTGCTAATGCTTCGACAGTACTGGCAACTCTCTGGCGTGATCCAAAGTACTGTGAGCCTGGCGAGACACCGCTTTCTTGTGAATTTCGTATTCATAATCCCAGTTTCGCACTTATCGCTCTGGGAACAAATGATATCCATCACCGCGAAGAGTTTGAACCCAAAATGCGTGAAATTGTTGAATACTCGCTTGAACAGGGTATTATTCCTATCTTGGTTACGAAAGCGGATAATCTGGAAGGGGATGAAAGCATCAACGAGACAATCGCCCAAATAGCTAACGACTATCAGGTTCCTCTCTGGAACTTCTGGGCAGCTGTCCAACCGCTTCCCTCGCATGGGATGCAGACAGACAATGCACACCTTACCATTGCCCCGAATTATTTCGACGACCCTGCCAATTTGAATTTTGCCTGGCCGGTCCGCAACTTGACAGCCCTTCAAGTGCTCGAATCCTTGCGCACGGGCGTCAAAAACCCCTAGGATGAACATGACCAAACGTTTTTTCATAACATTTATTGCCTGCATATGGATTGTTGCTTGTTCATCCCCTCAAACCCCTATAACAAGTCCCACAATAAAAATTCCCGTTCAAATCAGTCCGACATCTGTTTTATTCTCGCCTGTCCCTACTCAAATTCCGGAAGCGTCGCCAACATCCCACCCCATTGAAACCACTCTCCCATCTGCAACACTTCGACCGACGCTTGGACCTAATGATTGGATGAGTCTTCCAGTCATCCCGGTAATCAGTGAAAACGCCCGCGATATCTACGTGCGTGGTTTGGCAATGGGCAACGATCCAACCCATTTCTCAAAAATTGGTGACTGCCAGAATGTGTCTTCTTATTTCCTTTCGACATTCGATAATCCTGGTGATTTCAGCCTCGGTGAGCAATATGCTTACCTTCTACCTAGTATTGACCAGTTTTCGGGATCTTGGTCACGTGACAGTCTCGCCGTAAAAGGCGGCTTCAATGTCGCAGCAGTAAATTCTCCTTTGCGGTCTGATCCCAAGAAGTGTAACAAAGGGGAGTCCCCGCTGGAATGTGAATTGCGTGTCTGGAGACCAAGTATCGTACTGGTCAGTATGGAGACATGGTGGGGCAAGAAACCCGCAGAGGATTATGATAAATATATGCGGCAAGTCGTTGAAAATATTATTTCTGAAGGTGCAGTGCCAATCCTGGCTACCAAAGCCGATAATCTGGAAGGGAATTATGCGATCAATGCAGTGATCGCACAGATCGCCTATGATTATGATATTCCACTCTGGAATTACTGGGCAGCTGTCCAACCGCTTCCCAATCATGGATTGAGCGAAGATAATTTCCACCTTACTTTCGCGCGCAATTTCTTTGATGACCCGGGCCGCATGCAAAATGCCTGGCCCTGGCGCAACCTGACAGCCCTTCAAGCTATCGATGCGGTATATCGCGGAGTATCCGATAATTGACTTCAAGCCAGAACTATCTATTGTACAGTCACAGCAGGAGAAATTGATGAGGGAAGATATCGCTACGACTTTAGGTATTTATATATCTGCGAAAATCCTTAAGCAGCCTGCGCGCATGGTCAAAACAGACGAGAGTTTGATCTCAAGCGGATTAATTGATTCGTTCAGCCTGATGGATTTGGCTTTATTTGTCGAGGACACTTATGGTGTGCGCATCGAAGACACTGAACTCAACCCCCAAACATTCGATACTTTAGCACAGTTAACAAACCTGATTCAATTGCGACAAGAATGACCACTTTTTCGCATTTACTCCAACGGCATTTCACAGAAAATCCAGATAATTTATCGCTGGTTCTACAGCATACTGGTCAACCCGACAAATTATTGACTTACAGGGATTTGCTGACCGGCGCAAACCGGTATGCGCAAACTTTTGTACGAGAGAGGTTGCTCCCCGGGGAAGTAGTGATCCTCATTTTTCAACATGGCGAAGATCTCGTCTATTCTTTCTGGGGTGCGGTATTGCATGGCGCGATCCCGGCAATCATGCCATATCTTACCGAGAAACTTTCTCCAGAGCGTTACCGTGCTGACTTGGCTTCGCTGATTGACATTACCAAGCCTGCGGCCATAGTCACATATCCTGAAATCGAGCAGGATGTTCGTGATGTATTACAGGAGAGTGATTCGGTACGCATAGTGATAACTAATGTAGGAGTAGAGAGTCCTGCATCGGTGGATTTTGGGATATTACTAGGTATGAACCGGGCGGAGTCAGACCTTGTCTTGCTTCAGCATTCTTCCGGCACAACCGGCTTGCAAAAAGGCGTGGCTCTATCTCATCAGGCTGTGCTTAACCAGCTGGAAGCATATGGCGAGTCCATTAAACTTAATCCGGAATCAGACGTAATCATCTCCTGGCTGCCTCTCTATCATGATATGGGACTGATCGCAAGCTTCATAATGCCGATTCTATGCGGAGTTCCTCTCGTGTTGATGTCTCCATTTGACTGGGTTCGAGCTCCCTACCGTTTACTTCAGTCGGTTTCTCGTTACAAGGGCACACTGACCTGGCTTCCGAATTTCGCCTATAATTTCTGTGCTCAGAAAATTCGGAATAGAGACATCAAGGATGTGGATTTATCGACTTGGCGGGCGATTATCAACTGCTCGGAACCTGTTCGTGCCGAGAGTCATCAGTTGTTCTATGATAAATTTCGATCTTATGGATTGAAATGGCTTTCACTACAAACCAGTTATGCAATGGCAGAAAATGTATTCGGGGTCACGCAAAGTGCCCTGGAAAGTGAACCGATCGTCCTGGAACTTGATCGCGAAGCTTTTATGGGAGAACGAGTAGCGCTCCCGCCGGTAGATGATCAGTCTGTCATTCGGATGATGTCATCAGGGCGTCCCATAAAAAATACGAGAATTCGCATCGTTGACGAAAACCTAGCAGATGTGCCGGAAAAAAAAGTTGGAGAAATCATGGTCCAGAGCGATTGCATGTTGACCGGCTACTTCAATCGTCTTGAAATAACTGATAAGGCAATAAAAAATGGCTGGTATTTAACGGGCGACTATGGTTTTATGACTGACGGCGAATTATTTGTCTCTGGGCGTAAAAAGGATTTAATCATCGTGGGTGGGAAGAATATATACCCGCAAGATCTGGAATCATTAGCAAGTGAAATACCGGGCGTCCATCCAGGACGTGTGGTTGCCTTTGGAGTGTATAACGAAGAATTGGGTACCGAAGATGTCGTGATTATTGCCGAGGCGGATGATATTAAATCTGAGTTACAGGATCAATTATCAGATGCTATCAGGCGGCATGTCACTAAAAATTCAGCAATTGCATTACGGTACGTGGAAGTTGTTGGTCCAAAATGGATTATTAAAACTTCCAGTGGAAAAACAGCTCGTGCAGCAAATAAAGAGAAATTTCTAAAGGCCTATTCATATATTTAGACATGAAAACGAGGTGGAATATGGAATTGAAACTTAACTCAGTCATGATACCCCTTGGGATCCTTGCGGCTGCTACTATTGTTCTTGCTGGCCTTAAAATGATTTCTTTTATCCTTGGCCCGGTATTATTGGCGGTTTTCTTTGTTGCTATTCTCAGACCGTTTTATCTGCTTCTGCTTGGGAAAAGATTCCCCAACGGTTTGGCCGTTTTATTGACTGTAATCCTTTTTATTTTGATCCTTGTCTTCCTGGGTTGGGTATTCTGGCTGACGATATCGCAAATTGGACTAATTGTTCAAGAATATGGTTCTAGAGTTACAGAGAATTTCAAGAATCTGGATACGGCGATAAATAAGCTGCCAATATACGGCAGTGGATTAGGTGGGGTGCTGAAATCTATTGATCCCTCAGCCATATCAGGATTCCTGTCAGCGTTTGCCGGAGCGATGGCGGATTTCTTGAAAAATTTCCTGATCATATTTTTGATGTTTGTTTTTATACTTGCCGGAGGCCCCTCCGTGATGCAAAAGATGCGAGAAGCATATGGGGTGAAACATCAATTAACTGTTAAAACCAGGTCTTTTCTAGTTTATATGTCGCGATATTTTCTTTTGAGAACATTGGTCAATGCAGTAACGGGAGTGGGGATCGCTTTGGGATGCCTTTTACTCGGTATAGAGAATGCATTCCTTTGGGGTCTGCTAACCTTCGTGCTCAGCTATATCCCATACATTGGCATGTTTATCGCCTGTGTCCCGGTGGGATTGATCGCTCTATCTCAAAATGGATGGGGTGGATTGGTTGTTTTCCTGATCATGTGTATCATTGTAAATGGACTTGCCGAACAGGTCGTTTCACCTCTTGTAACTGGCAAGGGCTTATCCATTTCCCCTGCACTTATTTTTATCTCCTTCATTTTCTGGGGATGGTATCTTGGCTCTATGGGGTACTTGTTGGCTGTGCCGATGACTGTTATCGTGTTGCTCTTTATGAACAGCTTTGAGGAGACTGCAGGGATTGCCCATCTTTTCAGCGATATCCCGGAGACTGAAATGGAAGCGAACGAAACCGAAGCCTGATCATGGACTGAAAACATTACACCAAAAAAGCCCGTCATAGATGAAATGACGAGCTTTGCATATTTATCCTTAATTACTACCCTCCAGTGGGTAAACGTTCTTCAAGGGTTCTGGAAAGGATTTCGTCCTGCTGAGCGCTTCTGGATTTGACTTTCTTGACTTTTTGTTGGGTTTTCTTGGCATTCTGGCGATCAAGCGCTTCTTGCCAGGCAAGTTCAAATACTGTTGGTTCGGAAGCAACCGGTTCCGTTTCTACTTTTTCTGTCACATGCTTATGCGGCTTGTTTTGTTTACCCTTTGGTTTTCTTTCCTGTTTTGGAGCTTCTTTTGTTTCCTCTTTCACTTCAGGTAAGGGAGCAAGTGCTTTCATACTTAATCTGATCTGTTTCTTGCGACGGTCAACATCGATAATCATCGCTTCGATTTCATCACCTTCCTTGACGATATCGCCTGGTGTTTTGACATAACCATGTACCATTTCACTGACATGAACCATCCCGGGGCGTTCCGCCCCAAAGTCCACGAAGGCGCCATAGGTTTCAAGGCGTACGACTTTACCCTTTACGATTGTTTCAGGTTTTAGCTCCTTCCAATCATAGTCCAGCGGTTGGATCATGGTGAGTTCAATGCGGTCGGCCTTGACGCGGCGAACCCATACGTCAATGGATTGTCCTTCCTTCAAGACGTCTTCAACCTTATTAACTGGGTTTTTCTGAATTTGGGAGATGTGAACTACACCTGGCAGTTCTGCCCCGATATCTATGATTGCGCCCGCAATATTAGTTTTTACTACTTTTCCCAGAAAATGCTGCTTTGGTTTGATCACGACTTCCATCGCGGTTTCTGTGCTCATGAGTAGACTCCTCTAAGATGGGAATAATGCCGACAGACAATTATACTTGCGTGGTATTTATCCGTCAACGTTGAATTTGTCACTGATAGATTAGGTATCTTACAACTTGACTTCTGTGTCGGATTTCGCTATATTAATGGATAACAATGTAGGAAACGGTAATAATATGGATATGATATGTTAAATTGCGACACTATAGATCTCAAAATAGTTAATTTATTAATGGGAGATGGACGCATGCCTGCTGCGGAAATAGCCCGACGTGTCGGCGGAGGGATTTCCGAGCGGGTTGTTCGTTATAGGATTGAACGACTGGTTAGAGAAAAGGTGATCTCATTGACCGCTGTCGTCAATCCAAGGTCGCTGGGTTATTCCATTGTCGCGGATGTTTGGCTTGAATGTGAGTCGGACTCCATCTTCGACGTTGCCCAAAAATTATCAGGATATGAGATGGTTAGCTATGTTGCATGCGCGATTGGTGAAACAGATGTGTCTGTGCAGATCATCGCCAAAGATACAGCGGAGGTCTACAATTTTGTGACCGGAGTAATTGGCAAGGTTCCCGGAGTGAGAAAGACTACAACATCAATTGTGCCTCTGGTATTAAAAGATGTCTATCAATGGCGGATCCCTATTGGTTTAGCAGCGGACAATTTGACGAAGAACGGAAAAAATTTATCAAAAAAGGATCATTCATGAATATTCCTTTTGATCAAAGTAACAAGTTGCAAGCGCGGGCTCGGGAAGTCATCCCACTGGGGGTCAACTCAAATTTCCGTTACTGGGGCGATGGTATAACCCCCTACATGGCCAAGGCAAAAGATGGCAATTTATGGGATGTGGATGGCAACAAATTTATTGATTATCGACTTGCTTTTGGTCCAATCATCTTGGGACATGCTTATGAAGCTGTGAATTCAAAGGTGCGCGAAGAAATCGAATATGGCACTATGGCAGCCATGACCACAGAACTTGAAATCGAAGTCGCGGAAAAAATCGTGAGGATGTGCCCGGGCGTGGAAATGGTGCGCTTCGCCTGCTCGGGAACCGAAGCAACGATGCATGCCATTCGCGTGGCACGCGCTTATACAGGGCGTGAGATGATCCTGAAATTTGAGGGGAATTATCACGGCTTCCAGGATTATACATTGTGGTCGACGTATGCTCCTTCCGAGGCCTACGGGAACCTCCGCAACCCGATCCCAATTCCTGCTTCATCCGGGATCCCGCGTGTTCTGGGAGAAAAGCTGATTACTTTATCGTTCAATGATTTGGAAGGCTTTGAGCGTGTGATGGAAAGTTATGGTCATCAACTCGCAGCGGTTATTACCGAACCCTGCCAGGGTAATTGTGGCGCGATATTACCCGCACCCGGTTTCCTTGAAATGATCCGGAAGAAGTGTGATGAATTTGGCGTTATTTTTATCCTTGATGAAGTCAAGACGGGCTTTCGTATCGCAAATGGCGGTGCGCAGGAATATTACAATTTGAAGCCTGATCTCGCAACATATGCCAAGGCTTTAGGGAATGGTTATCCACTGGCAGCGTTTGGTGGGAAGAAAGATATCATGAGTATCATTGGACATGGCGTGGCGCAGGGCGGTACATATAACAATAACAAACCTGGTGTTGCTGCAGCCTGGGCGACTTTGACCGTCCTTGAAAAAGAGCCGGTTATTAAAACGCTTGAAGAAAGGGGGAAGCGTCTGATGACGGGAATCTCCAGCATCTTTACCGAGGCTGGCATTCTGCATTGTATGAATGGGTACCCGGCGATGTTTTCTTACGCTGTCGGTTTGGAAACAGTAACCAACCAGCGCCAATGGAACAAGAGTGAAAAAGAATATTACCTGGCTCTGGTGGATGCATTGATCGAACGCGGTGTCATGCCAGATCGTGATCCCCGGGAGCCTTGGTTCCTGTGTTATGCCCATACCAATAAAGACATCGATGATACGTTGACTGCATTTCGCGACGCTGTCCAAGTAATCCAGCACTAACCTATAAAATTTAAATTTATATAGTCCGCAACCCGTTACCTGGAGGAAACAATGACCGGCCTTACTTCGCAGGAAATAATTCAAATGAATCGTGAATATACATTTTTCTCGTGGTCCGTGCAGGGACAGGTCAACCCTATTCCAGTCGAAAAAGCAGAGGGGATTTACTTTTGGGATGTTGACGGGAAGCGTTATATCGACTTCTCATCACAATTGATGAATACCAATATCGGTCATCAGCATCCGAAGGTAGTAAAAGCCATTCAGGATCAGGCTGCCAGGTTGACCTTCGTCCATCCTGGTAATGCTACCGACGTCCGAGGCTTGCTAGGTAAGAAACTAGCCGAGGTCACCCCGGGAAATCTCAAAAAAACCTTTTTCACGCTGGGCGGTTCAGAAGCCAATGAGAATGCTATAAAAATAGCACGATTCTATACCGGGAAGCATAAGATTTTAGCTCGATACCGTTCCTATCATGGTGCGACACATGGCTCTATCGCCTTGACTGGCGATTACCGTCGTCTGGCTGTGGAACCGACCATGCCGGGTGGAGTGCACTTCCTTGATCCATTCTGCTACCGATGTCCATTCGGGCAGAAAAGAGAATCATGCAAACGTGAGTGCATCACCCACCTTGAAGAGGTCATCAAATACGAAGGCGCTGACAAAATTGCCGCCATCATCATGGAGGGTGTGGTCGGCTCGAATGGCATTATCGTCCCACCCGATGATTACTGGCCGCGTGTGCGTGAGATATGCGATAAATATGGCATCCTGCTCATAGCCGATGAGGTGATGAGCGGGTGGGGTCGGACCGGCAAGTGGTTCGCTGTTGATAATTGGAATGTCGTCCCTGACATCATAACCACCGCCAAGGGTATCACCAGTGGTTATGTACCACTCGGGGCGGTGATTGTTTCTGAGAATATTGCCCAGTACTTCGAAGATAAATATCTCTACGCAGGTCTGACTTACAACGGACATGCACTGGCTTGTGCTGCAGCATTAGCGACCATCGAAGTCTACGACGAAGACAAGCTCATCGAGAATGCGGCAACGCTGGGCAGGTACTTAGGCGAGGCGTTGGAAGATATTAAAGAACGGCATCGTTCCGTAGGAGATGTACGATACATTGGTTTATTCTCCACTATCGAATTGGTAGCCAACCGTGGCACGAAAGAGATATTCTCACCGGGAGTAATGGCTGAAGTAGGAAAATCCTTACGGCAGAACGGCTTATTTACTTTTATTATGGCGAATAACATGGGCAGCATGGTTTTTGTCGTCCCACCACTCTGCATTACTAAGAAGCAGCTTGATGAAGGGCTGGAGATCGTCGAGAGGGCGCTGAAAATAACCGACAATCAAGTGAATTGATCCTCATAACTTAATTGTGCCTTCATGAGATGAAATATATGGAAAAAATATTAAACTATATCAATGGTGAATGGATAGAGCCGAACGTTTCAGAGTATGTGGAGGTTGTCAATCCAGCAATAGGTTCCGTGATCGCACGGACTCCCCTAAGCCGCGCCTCGGAGGTCGAGGCAGCAGCCAAAGCTGCGGCCAATGCCCTGCAGGCTTGGCGGCGGATTCCGGGACAGGAACGAGTCCAGTTCCTGTTCAAGTTACGTGAATTGCTCAAGTCGAATAATGATGAAATTGCCCGTACGATCACAAATGAGTGCGGTAAGACTCTTGAAGAAGCCAAAGCAGAAATGGTGCGTGCCTTCGAAAATGTGGAGGTGGCCTGTGGCATTCCGATGATGTCGAAGGGAGAGATCAGCGAGGATATTGCTCCCGGTATCGACGAAATTATGCTGCGCCAACCCGTCGGGGTGTGTGCCACAATTGCACCTTTTAACTTTCCTGGCATGATCCCGTTCTGGTATCTGCCCTATGCGTTGGCCTGCGGTAATACTTATTTGGTGAAACCATCTGAAAAAGTTCCTATGACCATGCAACTGATTTTCAAGTTAATCGAGCAAGTCGGTTTCCCCAAGGGTGTGATTAATTTGGTTAATGGCGCAAAAGATGCGGTGGATGGCATTCTCGACCACCCAGCCGTCCGTGCGGTGACCTTTGTCGGCTCGACAGCAACCGCGAAATATATTTACCGTCGTTCCGCTGAGAAAGGCAAGCGGGTTCAAGCTCAGGGCGGTGCGAAAAACCCGGTCATTGTGATGCCAGATGCAGAAATGGAAATGGCGACCAAAATTATTGCTGACTCGGCTTTTGGTTGCGCAGGCCAACGCTGTCTGGCAGTATCATGGGCGGTGACGGTGGGCGAGGCGCGCAACCAATTCGTGGAAATGATCTGCGATGCAGCAGCTACCCGCAAGGTGGGCTATGGACTCGATGAAGGAATCCAAATGGGTCCGGTCATCAATCAGGGAAGTAAAGCACGCATCGAGGAGTTGATCGGTCTTGGTGCGAAAGAGGGCGCCAGCATCCCGGTGGATGGCCGCGGCACGACCATCAAGGGATATGAAAAAGGTTCTTTTGTGCGGCCGACCATTCTGATGGACGTGAAACCGGGCAGTCAAACAGCGCGGACAGAAATTTTCGGACCAGTGCTCAGCTTGATTCACGTCAACACAATCGATGAAGCGATCTCGCTGGCAAATGGCGGTGAATATGGAAATCAAGCCAGCCTATTTACATCCAGCGGATCTGCAGCGCGAAAATTCCGTTATGAGGTAGATGCCGGGAATATTGGAATAAACATCGGTGTAGCTGCTCCAATGGCCTTCTATCCTTTCAGTGGCTGGAAAGAGTCGTTCTTTGGAGACATGCACGGCCAGGGTATGGACGCAGTCGAATTCTTCACCCAGAAGAAGGTGGTAGTCGAGCGATGGCCAAAAGAGTGGACTCGTAAATTCTAAGACTATAGGGTCGATCATGCATTAATGACAGAGGATTGGATATGACTCAAGATTTGGACCATGCGCTGGAATACTCCAATAAGTGGATTGAAATCATTCACAAGGATAAGCTCGTCGAGGCGGAGGCTAAGTGGGTGATTGATGAGTCAAAATATAACTTCGCAGAACACTTTAATCGAAATTGGTTGGAATATCGTAAATCCGTCACGGAGGCTGGTGATTGGGCTGCGGTCGAGTGGACGGGTCGTGGATCGGAATTTGAGGACGTACTTGGGCGGAAATTTATCGACTTCCTAGGTGGTTATGGCATGATGAATCATGGTTGGAGTCATCCTGATGTCGTTAGCGCGGTTAAGGCGCAGTTGGATCGAACTCCCATGCCGAGCCAGGAATTAATCGATCCTCTTCGTGGTGTGCTTGCCCGGCTTATGGCCGATATTACACCGGGGGATATCAAATATTCATTCTTTGCTGCAAGTGGGACGGAAGCCATAGAGGGCGCAATTAAACTGGCGAAACTTTATACCCAGAAATCGGCTTTTATCGTGGCAGTTAAGGCATTCCATGGAAAGACAATGGGTTCATTAAGTATGATGGGTAAGTCTGATTATCGTACCAGGCTTGGTTTGCTTTACGGGGGTCCCGTCTATCACATTCCATTCGGGGATGCGGATGCCGTAGAGCAACAGCTTGAAATCTGTGACAGCGTGGGGATTGGCGTGGCTGGTGTGCTTTTGGAGCCGATCCAGGGTGAAGCTGGTGGAATAGTCCCTCCGGACGATTTTTGGCCAAGAGTACGAGCTGCTACAAAAAAATTTGGTACTTTGCTCATCGCTGACGAAGTGCAGACAGGTTTGGGTCGCACCGGTACATTATGGGGAGTCGACCATTGGGGAGTAGTCCCTGATATCATGGCGGTGGCTAAGTCTTTGGGCGGGGGAGTGATGCCTGTGAGCGCCTTCTGCGCAACAGAAGAAATATTTAACCCCCTTATGTATCCAAACCCGTTCATGCATACCAGCACGACCGGTGGAGGCGCATTGGCTTGCTCTGCTGCCATCGCTGCTATTAATGTAATTCTACGCGACAGGTTGTGGGAACAGGCTGCCAGCAAAGGCGCATACATTTTGAACCGCGTACAAGAATTTGCGGCGGAGTATCCACGGATATATAAGAATGTTACCGGGAAAGGATTGCTGATTGGGCAGCATTTCCATACGCCTGAAATTGGTTATAAAGTAGCGGCGGAGTTATTCAAACGAGGAGTATTAGTCGCGGGAACCTTAACCAGTGCGCATACCGTCAGAATTGAGCCTCCATTGGTTATAACCCAGAAAGAAATCGATGAAGGTCTTGGCCGTTTACACGAGGCTTTAAATGCAGTTTCAAAAACATTGTGATTTCAGGATTTACACCTCGCATTTTTCACCCATCATTTTGGTCGTTCCCATGGGCCAATTATCAATATTCAGGGTGTAAAATTGGAAAATTCATAATTAGGATAATTCATGAGTGATTTTTCCGTAGAATTGCACGATGTTGTCAAAATATTCCGTACCCCTGAAGGACATGATCTGGCTGCCGTAGATCATGTTACCCTTCAAATTAATAACGGCGAATTTTTCTCCTTGCTTGGATCTTCCGGTTGCGGGAAGACCACTTCTTTGCGTATGATCGCTGGATTCGAGTGGCCTACTTCGGGTGAGGTGTACATCAATCGTAAACCCATGGGGCATACACCACCCTTTCAGCGCCCAGTTAATACCGTGTTTCAAAACTATGCATTGTTTCAGCACATGACAGTCGCTCAAAACATAGCGTTTGGTTTGGAAATGAAAAAGGTGCCTAAATCGGAAATAACCGGTCGCGTAGGTCAAGCTCTGGAAATGGTCAAACTCAGGGGAATGGAAAAACGTGCACCTAGACAATTATCCGGTGGACAGCAGCAACGAATTGCTCTGGCGAGGGCATTGGTAAATAAGCCGGAAGTTCTCCTTCTGGATGAACCGTTAGGTGCCCTGGATCTAAAACTACGAAAAGAAATGCAACTCGAACTTAAGGCACTTCAGCAGGAAGTGGGAATCACCTTTATTTATGTAACACATGACCAGGAAGAAGCGCTGACCATGTCAGACCGAATCGCTGTCATGAGTCTGGGTAAATGTCTGCAAATAGGTTCTCCCGTGGAAATATACGAACTCCCAAATTGTAAGTTTGTGGCTGACTTCATTGGCACCTCTAATTTCCTGGATGGTAATGTCAAGTTTTTAGAGAATGGCAAAGCAAATGTATATGTTCCCGCATTTAATATAGAAATGATTGGTAATGTACCCAATAATATTGCCGTGGGAGATTCAGTGGTGTTATCCATTCGCCCTGAGAAAATCCGCGTCGCGGATAAGTGCTTGTTAAATACTAATTGTCTGGAAGGTACTATCGCAAACAGTACCTACATCGGATCGGATACGCATATACTAGTGAATGTAAATGGTGTAATGATAAAAGTCTGGGAACAGAACAAGATTTCAAGCCTTGATCCAAAGGCTCATTATGAGGTCGGGCAAAGAGTGTGGTTAACGCTTTTCCCCGAGAATACTCTTGTTTTGACTAACGATTAGGCGCTGATATGCTGAAACGGTTTCGAGAAAATAAATCTGCTCAGGGATTGTTTCTGATCTCACCGACGCTGATTTTCATGGTTGGTCTGTTGATTGTTCCATTGTTGCTGACTCTCGTGATCAGCTTTGGGAAGCGTTCGGCAGATGGAAACGTTATATATTCGTTTGGTTTACACAACTACATGCGGATTCTAGGTATTAGTACTACTTGTACTGATGGCCAGTCTGTCTGTTTCGACCCTTTATATGCTCAGATTTTATGGCGTTCGTTGATTCTAGCCTTTAACACGACGGTCATTGTCATTGCTATGGCTTATCCATTGGCATATTTCATCGCCCGCTCCCACCCAAAGAATCGTAATACTTATTTGTTCATGGTGCTTGTGCCGTTGTGGACGAACTTTGTCATTCGCGTGTATGCCTGGATGATGCTGCTTCGTACGCAGGGTGTGATTAATGGAGTGCTGGGTTGGTTGGCTGGGCTATTGGGTTTGCATTTCGTTCCATTGGAAATGCTCTATACACCCGGAGCAGTATTGGTGGGGATGGTGTATGAGTTTCTGCCCTTCATGATTCTTCCGATTTTTACTTCACTGGAAAAAATTGAGAATTCAATCTTCGAAGCAGCCGCCGATCTGGGGGCGAATTCGATTCGAACCTTTCTTCGTATTACACTGCCTCTTTCGATGCCGGGTGTCGTGGCAGGAACGATTCTAGTATTCATTCCAGTCATGGGAACATTTATTGTGTCAGATCTGCTAGGGGGGAAGCAAGTCATCCTAGTGGGAAACTTGATCCAACGGCAATTTCTTGACGCGCGTGATCCTACCTTTGGGTCAGCTGCCTCACTTATTTTGATGGCGATGACATTGATTGTCACGTATTTCTATACGCGTAAATTTGGCTTTGGTGAGGAGATCATCGCCGCATGAATCCTTATCGCCGTTCCCCATTTATCAAAATTTCAGCATTTCTTGTGTATTGTTTTTTATATGCACCGATCATTGTGTTGATTGTGTTCGCTTTTAATTCTTCCCGCACGAATGTGATATTTGGTGGATTTATTTCACAATGGGGTCCATTACGAATGGATGGCAGCACAGTTGTGCAGAGTCCATGTGGACCATTCCACTGGTTCTGTGATTTAGCACAAAACCGGGAGGTGATGAATGCAACCAGAAATACACTGACTATTGCGACCATTTCCACACTTGTTTCTACTGTAATTGGCACGATGGCTGCGTTGGCCTTACAGCGCTATAACTTTCGGCTTAAGTCGTTTTCACAATTGTCGCTCTATATCCCGATTGTGATTCCTGAAATTGTAATGGGCATCGGCATCCTGGTAATGTTCAGCCAGTTATTTACATATCTGAATGGGGCATTGGGGCTGGTGGGAGATGCACGTCTGACGATGGGGCTGCCAACAGTGGTGGTTTCGCATATCGCTTTCAGTGTGCCGTTTGTGACATTGGTGGTGCAGGCACGCTTGCAAGGCTTCGACAAATCGTTTGAAGAAGCAGCCATGGACCTGGGTGCGAATGAACTGATCACTTTCTGGCGTGTCACGTTCCCAATGATCCTGCCAGGTGTGCTTGCTGGCGCTTTGCTGGTTTTTACGCTTTCGCTGGATGACTTTGTAATTACATTCTTTACCACCGGTCCGGGTTCAACGACCCTGCCAATTTACATATATGGCTTGCTGCGACGCATCGTTACGCCGCAAGTAAATGCTCTCTCGGCAGTGTGGGTGATGGCGGTGTTTACCATCGTATTGGTTCTGCAAAGACTTCAAAACCGGGAGGTTTAAATAAGGTATAACATAAGGATTTAGTTCCTTGTGCTTACTATATATCAACATATCCTAAAGGAGGAGAAAGCAATGAAAACGAATGTTTTGAAAAATTTGGCCGTGATCTTTGTAGCAAGCATTTTGTTGGCAGCCTGCAGCGGGAGTGGTGCATCTACCAGCAGCGGAAAGACGACATCTTCAGGTTTTGTATGTCCGAAGCCCCAATTAAATATGGAGGTCACTTCCAAAGAGTTGAATTTGTTTGTCTGGACAGAATACATCCCAAAAGAATGGACGGAGTGTTTCGAATTAGTCTATGGCGTCAAGATCAATCATGACGAATACTCCAGCAATGAAGAGATGTATGCCAAACTTTCTGCTGGCGGTTCAACCTACGACCTCGTACAGCCAACGGATTACATCGTCGGTCTGATGATCCGCCAGGGATTGCTGCAAAAGTTTGATAAAGCCAAGCTGCCCATGGACGATTTCAACACAAACTATCTGAACCTGCCTTTTGACCCGGGTAACGAATATACAATTCCGTATGAGGCTGGTGCAGATGCGTTAATTTACAATGCTGACAAGGTTTCAAATCCCCCGGCTTCTTTTGCAGATCTATGGAATCCGGACTATGCTGGTCGTATGGTTTTTCTGGACGACTCGCGCGTTGTTATCGGCATGACTTTGTTGACCCTGGGTTATGATGTGAACACCAAAGATCCTGCTCAATTGGAGGAGGCCAAGGCTAAGCTGGCGAAACTGGTTCCTGGTGTCAAGTTGTTTGATAGTGATAGCCCAAAAACAGCATTGATTGCCGGTGATGTGGACCTAGGAATCACTTGGACGGGTGAGGCTTTCACAGCCCAGCAGGAAAATCCGGCCTTTACATTCGTGTACCCTACCGAGGGCGCCGTCTTGTGGCAGGACAACTGGGCGATGCCCACCGGAGCTCCACACCCAGATGCTGCTTATGCCTGGCTAAACTACACCTTGCAGGACGATATGTTCTGGATGATGCTGCGCGATTTCCCATATATCAACCCGAACAAAGCCGCATTGGATTACGCTAAGAAGAATCAGCCTGTACTGTATGATGCGTATATGGGTTCTACGATCACAAATATGCCACAAGAAGCGATAGCCGCCGGGCATCGAATCGAGGACGTTGGCGATGCCACACCGCTTTATGATCAGATCTGGACTGAAATTAAAGGTGGTAATTGACCCTCGAATAATGTAATCTGCTTCAAACCAGGGGTGAGTCATTGAACCCCTGGTTTGAAGTCAAAAGTTCATCGAATTATATAATATTCACAAAACATCTGATAACTTAAGAGCTTTATCCTTGAAGGACATCCTCGTGGAGATAAAAACGACCAATAAATCGACTATTAATTTGGATGAGGTTGACCTCTCCATAATTGCAGCTTAGCGTAATAATAAGATATAAACAATCAAGGAGTAAATTCTATGAATGTATTGCTCATCGGGGTCGGTGGAGTTGGAGAGGCAATTTCTATTATCGCGAGACCACACACTTGGATAGAAAAGATGGTGCTGGCAGACTTCAACCTTGACCGTGCAAAAGATGTTCAAAAGAAATTGGGGGATTCAAAGCGAATTCCTGTCGAATTTGTCGATGCAAGTAATCAAGAATCGATCGAAAAGCTGGTTAAAGACCACAAAATAGATCTGATCATGAATTCCGTCGATCCGATTTATAACGAACAGATATTTGATGCTGCTTTTAATTCTGGAGTTAACTATATGGATATGGCAATGACGCTATCTTCGCCTCATCCAAATGATCCATTCCATAAATGCGGCGTCAAGTTAGGCGATTACCAGTTTGAACGCGCACAAGAATGGGAACATAAAGGAATTTTAGCTCTAGTGGGGTTAGGGGTTGAGCCAGGGATGGCAGATGTTTTTGCCAAGTACGCCGAATTGCATTTATTTGACGAAATTGATGAGATTGGGATTCGCGATGGCTCAAATATTGAAATCGACGGGTATGAATTTGCCCCTAATTTCTCCATATGGACAACCATCGAAGAATGCCTCAACCCACCGGTGATTTGGGAAGATGGGAAAGGATGGTTCACCACTGAACCATTTTCTGAGCCGGAGGTATTCGAATTCCCAGAGGGGATAGGGAAAGTGGAAGTCGTCAATGTTGAGCACGAAGAAGTCTTGCTTGTTCCCCGCTGGGTGAAAACTAAACGCATGACCTTTAAATATGGTTTGGGCGATAAATTTATTGGGATATTAAAAACACTCCATATGCTGGGTTTAGATAATAAGGATAAAATCAAAGTCAAAGGAGTGACGGTCGCACCCCGCGATGTTGTTGCCGCTTGTTTACCCGATCCTGCTCACTTGGGTGAGAAGATGACGGGAAAGACATGCGCTGGTACCTGGGTTAAAGGTAAAAAGAGTGGAAAAGAGAAGGAAGTATATCTTTATCAGGTAGCCGATAACAAAGATTGCATGGAGAAATTGGGTTGCCAGGCCGTTGTTGCCCAGACGGCTTTCAACGCTGTGATTGGGATGGACTTGCTGGAGCATGGTATATGGAAAGGCGCTGGCGTTCTCGGACCCGAAGCATTTGATCCTATTCCATTCATGGACAAGATGGATAAATACGGATTTCCTTATGGCATAAAGGTTATTAAATAATTTGTTTCAATTGGCGGTTCTCTTGTGAAAAACTCTATCAGCAATTAGGAGGTACCCATGCCCTTCGGCTATAACGGTAAAATCTTGCACGTTGACCTGACTCATGGAAAATTGATAATTGAAACACCGCCTGATGCGTTCTATCGAAAATATATGGGTGGTAGCGCGATGGGGGTGTATTACATCCTGAAAGAAATGCCTCGTGGGACAGATGCCCTCGCTCCCGAGAGTGTCTTGGCAATTATGACAAGCGTTACAACAGGCGCGGCGGTATCAGGTCAGAGCCGTGTCAATGTTAATGCTAAATCACCCATCAGCGGTGGCATTGGCGATTCCCAGGGAGGAGGCTTTTTTCCTGCGGAGTTAAAATTCTCAGGGTTTGACGGGTTGGTGTTCAAGGGCAAATCGCCAAGGGCCGTTTATCTGTGGATCAAGGACGGCGAGGCAGTGTTGAAAGATGCCTCTCATCTGGTTGGCAAAGTAACGGGTGAAGTTGATGCGATTCTAAAAAAAGAACTTGGCGACCAGAAAATTGAAATCCTTCAACACGGACCAGCCGCAGAAAAAGGCGTCCTCTTTTCCAGTCTGGTGAGCATGTCAAATCGGAATAACGGTCGTACCGGTATGGGCCTCGTCGCGGCGAGCAAGAATCTCAAGGCAGTCGTTGTGCGCGGTTCCAAGAAACTCGCTTTGGCCGACTCCAAAGGTGTTGCATCTCTCAATAAGATGGGGCCAAAGGAACTGCCGGGAAATCCCGACATGGATGGGCTGGCTAAATTTGGCACAGCCTCAGTGGTTATGCCTCAAAATGCGAATGGTACCCTGCCAACTCGCAACTATAACGAAGGTCAGTTCGAAAATGCTGAGCCCCTTAGCGGTGAGAAGATGGCGGAAACAGTCCTGAAAGGACGCGATACATGTTACGCCTGCGTCGTGAGGTGCAAGCGCGTGGTGGAAATCAAGGAAGGCGCGTATAAAGTTGATCCATATTATGGTGGACCTGAATATGAAACACTGGGAACATTCGGCTCGTACTGCGGCATCTCAGACCTCGCAGCTGTTTCATTGGCTAACCAGATTTGTAATCAATATGGGGTAGATACCATCGCTTGCGGTGCCACGATAGCCTTTGCCATGGAATGCTTTGAGAAAGGGATTATCACATCCAATGAAACCGATGGTCTTGAATTGAAATTTGGGAATGCTGATGCCATGCTCAATGTGCTCGACCAAATCGTTAAAAACGAAGGGCCGTTGGGCAGGGTGCTTTCGCAGGGCTCTGAGCGGGCTGCCAGGGAATTTGGAAATGGCGCAGATGAGTGCCTCATCACAGTCAAGGGTGGGGAAGCGCCGGCGCATATGCCTCAAGCCAAGCGCTCCCTTGGCCTCATTTATGCGGTTAATCCTTTTGGCGCTGATCATCAGTCCAGTGAGCATGATTGGATGATTGAGGAGGGCATGGCAACTGATTTGTATATGAACAGGATGTCCATGCTGGGGATGCCCGAGAAGCTTCCCGCACTTTCGCTTGGTCCGGAAAAAGTAAAGTTCGCCTGGCTGACGGAGGTTTTTTATTCCATGCTTGATACACTGGAACTCTGCCAGTTTGTTTGGGGGCCGGCGTGGACTCTCTATGGTCCTGCGGAAACTGTCGAATTGGTCAAGTCAGTAACCGGTTGGCAGATATCGCTGGATGAATTGATGGCAGTTGGAATGCGTCGATTGAATTTGATGCGTACCTTTAATGCCCGTGAAGGTCTCGATCGAAAAGCTGACAAACTTCCGAAGAAATTCTTTAAGAAGCTTGAGGGCACAGGTCCAACAGCGGGTATCGCATTGACGCACGAAGAAATTGAAGGTGCGCTGGATGAGTATTACCAACTGGCAGGTTGGACAATGAACGGCGTGCCCACTAAAGAATCGCTCACGAGGCTGGATCTAAATTGGGCGGTGGACTTTCTTCCCTGAACGTTGATCACAATAAGGGGATAGGTGAACCAAGAGACCTATCCCCTGAATATTCATCACATCCATATCAAACCTTATCTAGGTGCCACCATGACCACTAAACTCTACTCGGATAGTTTTCCGCATTTATCTCCCGTCTGGACGCGGATATTCCCCATCGAGGCTGAACATGCTGAAGGATCGTACGTTTATTCCACAGATGGCAGAAAATACCTCGATTTTACCTGCGGGATCGGTGTCACCAACACCGGGCATTGTCACCCTAAAGTTGTAGAGGCGATTCGCGAGCAGGCTGGTCTTTTCCTGCATGCACAGGCAAACATTGTAGTCCATCAGCCCATGTTACAACTAATCGACGAATTACGAATTATTGTTCCTCCTTCTATTGACGGGTTCTTCTTCAGCAATTCCGGTGCCGAAGCCGTTGAAGGCGCTGTGAAACTGGCCAGGGCTGCCACTGGCAAGCCTAATGTGATTGTTTTTTCCGGTTCTTTCCATGGACGCACATCCGGGACGATGGCGTTAACAACTTCTAAAACTATTTACCGCTCAGGATATCAGCCTCTGCCGGCTGGAGTGTTTGTAGTGCCCTACCCCTATGCCTTCCGGCTTGGTTTAGACGAGGAAAAAACCAGCCAGTTTTGCCTTTCAGCATTGGAAGAAATGCTAGTATCACAGACCTCCCCGGCCGAAACAGCCGCTATCCTGATTGAACCTGTCCTTGGCGAAGGAGGTTATGTGCCTCCGCCAGTCTCGTTCATGAAGGGATTGCACGAGATTGCAGACCGGAATGGCATTCTGCTTATCTTTGATGAGATCCAGTCGGGCTTTGGGCGCACCGCAAAATGGTTTGCTCAAGAGCATTTTGGTGTCGTGCCTGACATTATGACTGTCGCCAAAGGCATAGCATCCGGCATTCCTCTATCGGGTGTATTCAGCCGTCTTGATTTGATGAAAAAATGGCCGACTGGTTCACATGGCGGTACCTACGGCGGAAACGCAGTGGCCTGTGCGGCGGGCGTCGCGACGATCCGTGCCATGCGCGAAGAAAAGATGCTGGAAAATGCTGCGCAGCGCGGGACGCAGTTGATGACTGGATTGCGAAAATTGCAGGAGGATTATCCTCAAATTGGCGATGTGCGTGGCTTGGGATTAATGATTGGCACCGAATTTGTGGATGCAAAGAAAAAACCCGATAAAAACCTCGCCAAGTCAGTTGTTCATACAGCCGAAGAACGCAATCTGCTTCTACTGACTTGTGGTACATATGACAATACCATTCGCTGGATTCCACCTCTGAATGTAAGTGCACAACAAATTTCTGATGCGCTTAAGATTTTCTACGAGTCGTTGAAAGAAACGATAAAGTAACCTTTATTTTAAATGTCAAAACCCGGTTCTGTTTAAGAACCGGGTTTCTGAATACTCCGTTAGATAGTATACTCAATTTAAGCCACCAAAGGGATTCGGACCCTTGACCTGGCGTTTACGAAACGTCTGCTCTACCGACTGAGCTATGGTGGCGGAATAGCGGCGGGGATTATAGCGTATTCCCTGCAAATCTGCAAGAATATTATCCTGGAGACACGATGTTGCACGTGGCGATGATTTCATACCATACTTGTCCGCTGGCTATCCTGGGTGGGAAAGATACTGGTGGAATGAATGTCTATGTCAGGGATCTGACTCGAGAGCTTGGCCGCATGGGCATTCACGTGGATGTATTCACTCGCTCTCAAGACGAACATGTACCGCATGTGTTGCATGATCTCGGCTACGGGAACCGAGTCGTGCACATCCCTGCTGGGTCTGAGAAGCCTCTTCCCAAGAAGGAGCTGGCATCGCATCTCCCGCAGTTTGTCAATGGAATAAAGGATTTTGCCCGTGAAAAAGGCATCCGTTATGATTTGATCCACAGCCATTATTGGCTGTCTGGTCTTGCGGCCGAGTCATTGCGTGCTGACTGGGGCATTCCGTTTGTTCACATGTTCCATACACTCGGCGAGATGAAGAATCGGGTTGCGCGTTCGCCGGAAGAAAAAGAAGGTTCCTATCGAGTCGATGGAGAAAGACTAGTTTTGGCAAGTGCAAATCGGATCATTGCTGCCACGCTTGCCGAGCAGGCTCAACTCGAATGGCTCTATAAAGCAGATGTACAAAAGATTACGATTATTCCTCCTGGAGTGGATACCGGACATTTTTACCCAATCCCTGCAGATGAGGCAAAATCATTTATCGGTCTGCCTCTAAACGAGCGCATGATTCTGTTCGTTGGACGCATTGAACCTCTCAAAGGCGTGGAAACGATTATTCGTGCCATGTCCTCCCTGGGCTTGAAGGATGTGTCCTATCGACATCCTGTTCACCTCGCCATTATTGGCGGTGACCCCAACGCCAGCCCTGAACAAATGAATGCTGAGATGGTCCGGTTGCAGCAATTATGTCATGACTTGTGCATGGATCGAATGGTGGTATTCCTTGGTAAAAGAGGGCAGGATACCCTTCCATATTATTATTCTGCTGCCGAGGTCCTCGTTATGCCGTCCCATTATGAATCATTTGGCATGGTGGCGCTCGAGGCAATGGCTTGTGGAACGCCTGTCGTGGCGTCGCAGGTGGGAGGGTTGGCTTTCCTGGTGCAGGATGGTGTGACAGGTTACTCTGTACCGGATCAGGATCCAGACGCTCTTGCTGATCGATTGACGAAAATTCTGTGTGATTCCTCCATACGGAGCCAAATGGGGCAACAGGCGGCGGAATATGCCCGTCAATATTCGTGGCCCATAATTACTTCTCAGATTATTAGCGTGTATGAAGAAATAATCAGTGGAAACCGCGTAAAATCACTTGAAAAGAGAATTTTATAAAAGGGCGGTCAATTGACCGCCCTTTTCCTTACTCTTTCATTTTCACAAAGAAAAGGATCGAACCATCAATTTCCTGTGAGCGCATCTCGAATTCGTCCTTTAGATTTCCAACCAGCCTTGAAAGCTGACGCTGCCCATAAGTGCGTGGATCAAATCCCGGGTCGAGTTGGTAGAGGGCATTTCCCACCATATCCAATCGCGCCCAACCATCTTCCCTGACGGCCATTTCAAATGCCTGGCTCAACAGGGGCATCGGGTCTTGGTCATCTTTTTTCTTGGTTTCTGTTTTCCGTTTTTGCGTTCGCGTCCGAGTTGCTTTTTGTTCGGTAATCAGGTTTTCTGTGTAGACGAAGACATCGCAGGCATTTACAAATGGTTTAGGGGTTTTTTTCTCACCTATCCCCATCACATAGACGCCCGATTCCCGGATCCGAGTGGCCAGCCGAGTGTAATCGCTGTCACTCGAAACGAGACAAAAGCCATCCACGACACCTGTATGCATGATGTCCATGGTGTCAATAATCATCGCGCTATCTGTCGCGTTTTTCCCGATGGTGTATCGGAACTGTTGTACGGGTTGGAAAGCATGAAAGTTAAGAATTTCTTTCCAGCCGTTCATGTTGGGGGTTGTCCAGTCGCCGTAGATACGGCGGACTGTAACTAGTCCGTACTTGCCAGCTTCTACCAGCATCTGGGGTAAAAGGTTGGGTGTCGCGTTATCACCGTCGATGAGAATCGCGATTTTATGTCTTGCTAAGGAGGAGAATTGTTCTTCAGGCATACCTGAATTATACTTTGTTAATCTCGGCAATAGTGGAAATATGTGGAAATTGCTGGATTTTCCCTGAATGGGCGAACCCCGTGATTGCCATTGTGAAGTAGTGAGATAGTAGAATCTTTATAAAACCTTCACAGTTGTTTCACGCCCCCTTTATTCCGGATAGATAAACTTATTGAAGTTGAAAATAAAAAATATAAATATATTTGATTAGAGTCTGCTTAGTTGGTTTATGAAAATGGACGCATCCGAATGTGCCGCTCGTTAATTTGCGAAGCGTTAATTCTTGGATAACAGGCAAGTAACTAAATGCTGAAAATGTGGAGAGCACAATGGCTAATGGAAAAATTCTGGTCGTACAAAGGATCAATGGAAGGGCTTGTGGATAGTGTCCTCCCAGCAATTCCTGATACTTTTGAGCAAATCCAGAATGAGACTGAACGATTAAGCCGGCTGATTGATGATTTGCAGGAACTAAGCCGCGTGGAGTCAAAAGCATATCATCTGCAGATACGACCTGTGGTTATATCTGGGCTGGTGACGATAACGCTTAAAAGGCTTACGCCTGCCATAAAGAAAAAACAAATCAATTTACACATCAACCTGCCTGATGATCTTCCGCTCGTCCTCGTAGATGAAGACCGTATGGTTCAGGCATTAATGAATTTAGTGGGGAATGCACTGAATTACACACCCGAGGGAGGCGAGATTACGATTTCCAGTGTCCGAAAAGTGGATTTTCTTCAAATTTCAGTTATGGACACAGGCATCGGAATTCTTCCAGCGCACCTGCCATATATATTCGATCGTTTTACAGGGTAGATAAATCACGGTCGCGTGGGACTGGCGGGGGTTCTGGGATCGGGCTAACAGTGACCAGATCTTTAGTTGAGGCGCACGGAGGAACTATCTGGGCTGAGTCAAAAGGAGATGGAGAGGGCAGCACTATTACATTTACGTTGCCAGTGGTACATTAAGTCTTCCTCAGAATTCTGCTTAGATCCCCTGACATTGATTTGTAGAAGTCAGGAGATTTTTCTAATTCAAATTTATGTCCTATATTGGATGTTTCATCTTACTCTTGTTTGTGAGAAAATTGGGTGTTTTCAAGAAAATACCACGCGAACTTTGTTTGTGGTAAACTTCCCGTTTAGTGCATTTATAGCAGGTCGAAATCATATTTTCTAGGAGGCTACATTATGGCAAAGAATTGGGTTTACCTTTTTGAAGAAGTTGCACAGGCTGAAAAATACGCCGGAAGCTGGGATGGCGTCCGAGGGCTGCTGGGTGGGAAAGGCTCCGGGCTTGCGGATATGACCCGAGCTGGAGTCCCGGTACCTCCGGGGTTCACTGTAACGACTGAAGCCTGCAATTCATATTCGGCATCAGGCAAATTCCCCGAAGGGATGTGGGACCAGGAACTCGTCGCGCTAAAGGAAATTGAGAAAAAAACTGGTAAGAAGTTTGGCGATCCTGGCAAACCGTTGCTGATTTCGTGTCGTTCTGGCGCAAAGTTTTCCATGCCCGGTATGATGGATACCGTCTTGAATATTGGTATGACTGACGGGACTGCTGAAGGCATGATCAAGCTGACGGGGAATCCGCGCTTTGTATATGACTCATATCGCCGCCTGGTAGAAATGTTCGGATCGGTCGTTCTCGGAATACCCGACGAGCCATTCGAAGAAACCCTCAAGGAATATAAGGCTAATAAAGCCTACAAACTCGACACTGAAATGACTGCCGAGGATTGGAAGGCAATAGTTGAGGCTTTCAAGACGATTGTCAAGAAGGAAAGGGGATTCGACTTCCCGCAGGATCCCTACAAGCAACTCGAACTGGCAACCGAAGCCGTTTTCAAAAGCTGGAACGGAAAGCGCGCGATTGATTACCGCAGAGCGACTAATATCCCTGATTCACTGGGAACTGCTGTCAACATTGTCACGATGGTTTTTGGGAACATGGGAAACGATTCAGGTACCGGCGTGGCATTCACGCGCGACCCTTCAACTGGTGACAAGAAAATGATGGGTGAATATTTACTCAACGCACAAGGTGAGGACGTTGTAGCAGGCATCCGCAACACCGATCCCGTTGAGAATATGGCGCACGTCATGCCGGAAGTTTATGCCAAGTTTATGGATATCACCGGCAAGCTGGAAAAACATTACAAAGATATGCAGGATGTCGAGTTCACCATCGAACGCGGCAAACTTTGGATGCTTCAGACGCGTAATGGGAAGAGAACGGCTAAATCCGCTGTCAAGATTGCTGTGGATATGGCAAATGAGGGATTGATCAGCAGGGAAGAAGCGCTCCAGCGCGTAACAACTGAAAATGTGGATACGCTTCTCCATCCTCAATTCGACGAAAAAGCAAAAAAGGATTCTCAGAAATCCGGTGCATTTATAGCGAAGGGCGTGAATGCTTCTCCCGGTGCTGCCGTTGGACAGGCTTACTTCGATGCTGATAAGGCTGAGAAAATGGCCAAGGAGAACAAGCAAGATACTATCATGGTTCGACCCTTTACCAAGCCCGATGACGTCCATGGCATGATCGCCTCAAAGGGCGTCTTAACCAGTGAAGGGGGCGCAACTTCTCATGCTGCTGTAGTTGCGCGTCAGTTCGGTATTCCATGCATCGTGGGTGCCTCAACCATTAAAATCGATCTTGAGAAACGTGTGATGACTATTGGCGAAAAGGTCGTCAAAGAGGGTGAATGGATTTCTGTGGATGGGACGACTGGCGAAGTCTTCCTCGGTAAGATACCTACCGTTGAGCCTTCTCTCGAAAAACAAACCGATTTATTGACCTTGCTTAATTGGGCAGATGAAATTGCCCGATTACAGGTATGGGCAAATGCGGATTATCCTCGCGATGCTCAGCGCGCCCGCTCGTATGGCGCGAAGGGGATTGGTTTGTGCCGCACCGAGCATATGTTTTTCGAGCCTGAGCGTTTACCAATCGTTCAAAAAATGATCTTGGCTGAGACATCTGAAGCTCGAACCGCTGCGTTAAACGAACTCCTGCCGAGTCAACGGAAAGACTTCGACGGCCTTTTCGAGGCGATGAATGGCTACCCGGTGATCATTCGTCTAATCGATCCACCATTGCACGAGTTCATGCCCGATGAAGAAAAATTACTCGAAGAAGTCATTACCATGCGTGTCAAAGGTGAGACCAAGGACCTGGCGGAGAAAGAAAAACTTTTAGTTTCAATCAAGGGGATGCATGAGTCCAATCCGATGATGGGTTTACGAGGCGTCCGTTTGAGTATCGTCATGCCCGAAATTGTGGAAATGCAAGTGCGCGCCATCTTCGAGGCTGCTGCTGACTGTTCCCTAAGGGGCATTGTGGTCAAGCCTGAAGTAATGATCCCGCTGACCGGGACGGTTAAGGAACTTGAGTGGATCCAACCGCGCCTGGTGAGAATCGCCGGAACAGTCCTCGCTGAAAAAAGGGTCAAGAAACTGGATTATAAATTTGGCACTATGATCGAGATTCCACGTGCCGCAGTAACCGCAGGTGAGATTGCCAAGTTGGCTGAGTTCTTCTCATTCGGGACAAACGATCTGACTCAGATGACGTTTGGTTATAGCCGCGATGACGCAGAACGGAATTTCTTGGTCACTTACGTTGAGCAGGGCATCCTGCCCAAGAATCCGTTCCAGACGCTTGACCGCGAAGGTGTGGGCAAGTTGATGCAAATGGCGATTGTGGATGGTCGTAAAACCCGACCTGAACTTGAGGTTGGAATCTGTGGTGAACATGGAGGAGATCCCGAATCCATTGAATGGTGCCACATTATTGGTAACAATTATGTTTCATGTTCCCCCTTCCGCGTTCCGATAGCCCGCCTGGCTGCGGCTCACGTTGCGTTGAAACATGGCGGTAAGGCCATCGCAGAAGATAAGTAAATTTAATTGGGATATAAAAACTCCGAGGATATTACCTTCCCCAGGGCAGGCACCTCGGAGTTTTTATTATCTTTGAGTTACCTATTTGGCAACCTTTTGCTAATAAATTCATTTTCTCTAGGGTAGGAATTATGTCCAAGTTGATTCTTGTTACCGGTTCAACGGGTTATGTCGGAACACGGCTGATTCCTGCCTTGCTTTCCAAGGGGTATCGTGTTCGTTGTCTTGCCCGCGATCCGGAGAAATTGAGAAATCGACCCTGGAAAAACCATGTGGAAGTTTATCAAGGGGATGTACTGAAGGCAGGTACACTTACATCCGCCTTGGCTGACGTTTACGCTGCCTATTACCTTGTTCACAACATGTCCAGCGGGCAGGCGTATCGTGAGAACGAAAGAAGTGGTGCACACAATTTCAGCGAAGCCGCCAGTAAATCTGGTTTGGAGCAAATAATCTACCTAGGTGGGCTGGGCGGTTCAGACGAGTTTCGCCATATACGCTCAAGACAAGAGACAGGTCAAATACTACGCCAGTCTGGTGTTCCAATAACCGAGTTCCGCTCAAATGTCATTATCGGCTCTGGATCAATCTCATTCGAGATGATCCGATATATTACCACTTGGTTTCCTTTTATTCCTGCTCCCGTTCAAACCAACGTGCTTGGGCAACCAATTGGCATTAAGGATTTACTGGCTTATCTTCTCTCAGCCCTGGAGTCACCTGAACTCCTTGGACAAATCGTCGAGATCGGAGGTCCCCAGGCTCTGGCTTATCCTGATCTCATGGTGGAATTTGCCTGTCAGCGTGGCCTTGTCCGACCCAAACTGTTCTTGCCGTTTTTCAAGGCCTCATTTTCTGCGTGGATTGCGGATCGGTTGACCCCTGTCCCTTTTGCGATCGCAAGACCTTTAATGGAGGAGCTCACGGCTCCGTCAATAGTAAAGGATCAGAGTTCCTATAAGTTGTTTCCGCTTATTAATCCGTCACCTTACTCTGATTGTGTAAGCCGTGCACTTGTAAGAGAAGAATATCTCTCCGGATCCCCATGGACTGCTTCTCTTGTTACTCGGGATCCTTTGATCGGTGCTAATATAAGGACAAAAGGCGAGGGATTCCTTATCGATCATCGAGAAAAGCCGATGGCAAACCCCTCAAAGGCAGCGATGGCGCTTTTAGACGGTAAGATGGAAAAGAGTTGGGAGTTAGAAGGTTGCCAGACTGGTGAATGGGTAAGATTCAGGAGTAACAAACAACTACCGGGAGTACTGAGAGTCGAAACCCAGTACTGGGAAGGGGTATTAATGCAAACGACAATGTTTGAACCGAATGGGTTGCCTGGGCTTCTGTGGTGGTATATCCTACTCCCCGCACATACGTATCGTTTGGAGAAGATGTTTAGTCAAATGGATAACGATCAATAATGATTTATTCCATCCAAACCGTGCGATCGGTGAAAGTCGGCCGTTCAATTGGCGTTGGGAGATTTTCAGGAAAACCTATATATAAGAATGCGATCAGATGCTGATTATTAGCCAGCCCAAGGAACTCCTTTACAATCGGGTCGAGCGCTGATGGTCCTGTGCGCCATATGGTCGAGAGACCATACTCACGAGAAGCCAATAAAATATTCTGGCAGGCGGCCGCAGCAGCGCAAATATTTTCAATTTCAGAAATTCTTGGTTCGGTGGGTTTATCTACGCCAACAGCGATGATGAGAGGGGCGCGAAGTGGCTTGGCACGTTCTTTAGCAAGTGCTTCAGCGGATAAATTTTCAGATTTTTGCGCTAGCGATTTTGCCATTACATCTCCAAGGCGATGTAAGCCTGAACCAGTTAATACGATAAATCGCCACGGACGAACCTTGTAATGATTGGGCGCTTGACAGCCGGCGGACAGTAGTGCCTCGATGATGTTTCGTGGAATGGGCTCGGATCTAAATACGCCATAGGATTGGCGTGTTTGGATCGCAATTATTGTGTCCATATTTTTTCCTCCTCCTTTATTGTAATGCTAGAATGATTATCTGATTAAAACATTGAGGAATCAACGTGAAAATCTATTACCCTGAATCCCATCAAGCTCATCATCCACCGTTTGAAATTCTTGACGGCGGAGAAAAAACCCCGAGTTTTGAAGTTCCTGACCGGTTGGAGCAAATCCTCAATTCGCTTCGGACGACTGAATGGGCAGAAATGGAGTTTTCTTTAGATTATGGGCTGGATCCAATCATAGCAGTTCACGACGAGGGTTATGTGGATTTTTTACGTACCGCCTATGAACTATGGACTGCGGAGGAATCCAATTATGAGCATTCAGCTTTGACTCCGGCTACTTTTCCTCCCGCAGGTCTTCGGCGAATTCCAAAATCAATTTTGGGCAAAGCAGGCTATTATATGATGGATTTATCCGCCCCGATTGGTGCTGGGACATACCAAGCCGCTCTGCAATCTGCTAATTGCGCTTTATCGGGTGCGCAGGCTTTGGTATCAGGCGCGAATGTTGCATTTGCACTCTGTCGACCTCCCGGTCATCATGCCGGAAAAGCGAATTGTGGAGGTTATTGTTATCTTAATAATGCTTCAATTGCTGCAAACTGGCTTAGCCGCTGGGGACACGTAGTAATCCTTGATATTGACTATCATGCTGGAAATGGCACTCAAGAAATCTTCTACGAGCGAAATGATGTGCTTACTATTTCGATACATGCGAACCCGGAATATGAATATCCATATTATGCAGGTTATGCTGATGAAACCGGGAAAGGTGCAGGCGATGGTTTCCACCATAATTTCCCATTGCCATTAGGAATCGGGGATGGTGGCTATCTCACAGTGCTAGGAGAAGCATTGAAATTAATTCGCCAATTCAAGTCAACTTTTCTGGTTCTATCAATGGGTATGGACATATGTATGGGCGATCCGCTCGGAAAATTTAAAATCACTCGAGACGGAATCCATAGTATTGGAAAAGCAATTGCAGGTCTACAATTCCCGACACTGGTAGCCCTTGAAGGTGGATACAACTTGCTTGATCTGGGTGAAAATGTTGTAGCTCTATTGTCAGAGTTTTAATAGAGAAGATCGCAATGTTGGCTATGCAGCAAAATATAAGTAACTACTGCTTATAATGTATATAAAACAGCTACAACTGTAAATATGGAGGCAATTACAATAACTACAGAACTGATTATCGAGAAGTATTTCTGGAATTTATTATTCACATAATTGCCCATCAATATTCGGTCATTAGTAAGATGAATCAGGAAATAAAAGACAAGCGGCAGTGTTACTGCATTAATTATCTGTGTTACAAGCGCAATCTGAAATAAACTTATATTAGTAATAAGAACTAGGATGGTGGCAACTGCGAGTTGAGCGACATAAAGATAGTAAAATGTCTTACTTTGTTTGAAAGAATCGTTCAAGCTTCCAGATAAACCGAAGAATTCTGCAAAAGCATATGCGGTTGAAAGAGACACAACCACCAAGCCCATAAATCCCGCATTTAATATTCCAAAAGCGAATAGTTTTGAGGCAAGTCTTCCGGCGAATGGCTCAATTGCCATGGCAGCCTGTTCCCCGGATGTCAAGGCAATCCCATTGACAAATAATGTGGCCGCTGTGGCAACGATCATAAAAAACGAGAAGAAGTCGGTTAAGAATGCCCCCCAATATGTCTCGAGAATTGACTCGTTGACGTTTCCCTTCTCAATCTTCTTGTCATAGGCAAAACTGCTGATGAAGAACTGACCCCAAGGTGTGATCGTAGTGCCAAGGACGCCCATGCCAATAATCAAATACTCCCTAATATATTTTGATGAAAATTCCACTCCATGAGGGTAAATCAGATTGGATAGTGCGAGTTTCCAATCGGGTTTGGCTTCAAATGCAGAAAAAATGTAGACGAGAAAAAATAAACACGCGATGAGCATAATGGATTGGGTGATCTTATAGTTCCCGCGGGTGATAAGCAAGAAGGCAATTATCACTATCGCGATCACTGCTGGAATAGGTGGAATTCCAAGCATCGTGCTGGTTGTCTTTACCGCTGACAATTCTGTTATCAAAGTGCCTATATTGGCAATCAGCAATGCGCAGAATATTACTAAGGCGACGCGTACGCCATATTTCTCACGAATTAAATCTGCCAAGCCTCGTCGCGTGATAATAGTCAAACGCATGCCCATCTCTTGTGTGACAGCTAAGAGAAGAGTAATAACTGGTAGCAGGAATAAGATGGGATAACCTAGTGTTGCTCCCGCGATGGAATAGGTTGCTACACCCCCAGCATCGTTGTCAGCCATTGCAGTAATCGTTGCTGGCCCAAAGACTGCTAATATGATGAGAACCCTTTTCCAGAGCGAAGCCCAGAAATGCCGGTTCCTTTTGAAAATCTCTGCGTCATTTAACTGCATATTAGCTCTCCGCAATGATTTTATCTATAGAACCGCGGTAATCGCTTCTTCCATGCTGTCGGGATTATCTTGTCGAGCGCATCATCAGCGGTGACAATTCCGTGCATAATATCTTGATCATCCACGACGGGTACAGCGATTAGATCGTATTTTGTTAAAACTTGGGCTACTTCTTCTTGATCATCAAGCAAACCTACGGTTTTTACCCGATCTACCATGAACTTGGAGACTTTGGATCGAGGGTCGGCGAAGATTAAATTGGAGAGAGAAAATACGCCTACTAGTTTACCAAGGGCATCTATGACGTAAATATAAAAAATGGTTTCAGCATCTGATTCGGTTTCGCGCAACAATTTGATCGCTTCTTCTGCTGTCACGTCAGGGGGGACATGTGCATATTCGGTCGTCATGATTCCACCGGCCGAGTCTTCAGGGTACGACAATAGTTTGCGAACGTCAGCCGCTTCATCTTTTTCCATTATTGACAATAACGCTCGGCTGCGTTCTTCTGGTAATTCAGCAAGTAGATCCGCAGCTTCGTCAGGTTCCATTTCTTCCAATAGATCTGCAACTTTCTCATTGGACATATTGGCTACCAGGCTGGCTTGAAAATCAGTTTCTACCTCCTCCAGGGTATCAGCCAGTTGCTCCATATTTAATGCTTCAAGGATTTGGTTGCTCTCCAGTTTGTTCATGTCGCTGATTATATCGGCCACATCAGCAGGATGAAGTTCAGCGATGCTCTCAACGGGTACTCGCAGCCGCATAAAAGGATCGTGTCGCAATAGTTCCACATTGTCCCATGAGATGACACTCTGGGGTTTCGTTAATCTTAGACTAGTCGCGATTCGGTTAAAACCGATCCTTCTTAATATTCCCGCCATTCCGATATCAACATTCCCGACATAAAGCGTGCTGTTTATCCTAAGTAACTCCAGGTCGTTAACTCGGACAACGCGCGCGCCATCGGTATCAATTATCTGCTTATCGAGGACGTCACGCGAAAGGTAAATATCATTCTCGGATGGTTCGTAATCATATATCTCATTAACATTGCATTTGAGAGGTATGGATGGCGCAAAGAGTGCCATAACTAAGTCGTAAGGAATTGTTCGGGTTTGTCCTTTGCTGCGAATGACTACTGCATCCACGATTGGATGAGTTGCCTCTGTCAATTCCCTGGCGATGAGATCTTCAAGTTTCCCAACATAGTTGCCATCGAAATCAATAACAGTACGGCCAAGTACTTCACTAAGAAATGCCATAAGAACCTCCTAAAAAATAACTTCGAAAGAAACCAAAATTCCCCTAACTGAAGGTGTATGACAGTTCTGCATGTTTTTGCATTTATCATTTTACAAAAGCAGTTATGGTTTGCAATCGAGCTGCAGCTGAAAAAAAATAAATCACGCATCTGTCTTATATATGTTTAAGGAATTTCTACTGCCATCCGCATCAAAACTGGTCATATCTTTCAATCCGTTTATTGGATTAAGCCTTCTCCTTGGCTCATAGTCGACTACGGGGGCAATTGAAAAACCTCCAGTCAATAACCCGGGAGGCAAAATAACATGAATAAATAACCAGTTCTGCCTCTCTGGTTGAGCTTCAGCACTGCGCGTCGTAGGGAATTTTGTTCCCAGCCACTTTGAGCGGAGCCTTAAGCCGACCCCACCTGGTTTACCCTTTGGCGTCTTTCGACGTTTCAGGACAATGGCCTGTGTCTCACGCAGCCGCCTGGCCTAACGAGGACTATTAAATAGCAAGGTCACTATACACCCTTAGGGTTGAGATTGTCAAGAAATCTCGAAAATTGTTTTGTAGTTGTAAGGATTAATTTCAACTTATATTCATCTCTGTTGTTTATAATAAATTTAATCAACTTTCTCGAGGTGCGAATTATGAACCAGGTAATCATAACCATTTTTCTTTGCATTCTTGTCTTCACCTCGGCGTGTGGACCTTCTATCGAGCAAGTTGCAACCCTGACATCCGAGGCGGTTACCAGTACGGCCGCAGCATGGACATCTACATTCATGCCAACGCACACCCCTACCGAAACACCAACACCTACAATAACAATTACCCTTACCCCGACTGAGACATCAACTCCAAGTATCACTCCTACGCCAACAATAACGCTAACGCCAACATTCGAATTGCCTACATTTATTGTTAAAATGCAGGCTCACTGCCGTTATGGACCTGCAAAAGCCTATCTTCACGCTGGAGATTTGTATCCCGGTGATACTGGAAAAGTATGGGGCGTGGACAAGATGGGGCGCGCTTGGCTGTATGTCAAACTTGATAAATATAATTATCCCTGTTACGTGGCAAAGTCGGTCATTGACGTCCAGGGGGACTTAAGCAATATCGTGCCAGCACCCAAATTGTACCTGCCACATTCAACTCTCTATGGACCAGTCCAGAGGGTGAGTGCAACCCGCCAGGGTAATGAAGTGATCGTCCAATGGGCTAAAGTCTGGATGACTGAAGATGATGACCGGGGTTACTTCATAGAAGGTTGGTTCTGCCAAAATGGTGCGTATTTCTGGTCAGCTGTTGCCCTACCAAACCAGTTTGAGACATCATATACATTTATCGATGAAAGCGGTTGCGCAGCGCCTTCGCGAGCAAAAATTTATGTGGTTGAAAAACATGGATACACCGACCCGGTGGATATCCCTTGGCCTTCACCATAGAGAAAATTTCTTGTTCATTCATGCATCCGGTTTTTATCGCCGGATGCTTTTTTAATCCACCTGCAAAATTATCTCAACAAGATTTTCTATGTACCGAGTAAAAATATGATAGGATTGGTGAAAATTAAAGGTGAATTTATGACAACCAACCCCGCTCTTCTCGCTGTCTTGGCACACCCCGATGATGAATCATTTGGCATGGGAGGAACACTGGCCCATTATGTTCGAAAGGGATGCAATGTCTACCTTGTCTGCGCTACGCATGGTGAAGCAGGAGACGTTGAACCAGAGCATATGCAAGGCTTTGGTTCCATTGCTGAACTGCGAGAAGCAGAATTGCGCTGTGCATCCGAGCATCTCGGACTGAAAGGTGTATTTTTCCTTCCATACCGGGATTCTGGTATGGCTGGTTCTCGCGACAACCACCATCCTAATGCCCAAATCAATGCTCCGGTCGACGAAGTTGCTGGTCATGTGGTTAAGTTCATCCGTGAGCTGAAACCAGATATTGTTTTGACATTCGACCCGATTGGTGGTTATCGCCACCCTGACCATATTCACGTCCACAACGCGACCGTACTCGCCTTCGAGCGTAGTGCGGACGAATCGTTCCACCCGGAGGCTGGTAAACCATACCAACCTGCCAGGCTATACTTTCACACATTCCCTCGCTGGTTCCTAAAATTTGTTGTTTACTTAATGCCAATTTTTGGAAAAGACCCCACTAAATTTGGGCGGAATGGTGATATTGATATGCGATCCATTGCTGAGGTAGATTTTCCGACCCATGCGAAGATCAATATCCGCGATGTTGCAGAGGTCAAGGCGGCTGCCAGCGCATGTCATGCATCCCAGGGAGGAATAGGTATGCGGCGCGGCGTGATGGGTCTATTCGTAAGGTTATTTGGTGAAAAGGAAGATTACATGCAGGCTTATCCTCCGGTTAATGGGAAATTTAAACTTAAGAATGATCTGTTTTCATAAGGAAATTATTAACCCCACGCAGAAAATATATCTGCGGGGGGTTAATACTAAAGCAATGCGTGAACCCATTGATTAAGAGGGTGACCTTGCCACAGGAGCAACTTATCCATTTTCGAGGAATTAGTGGATGGTACGGGAGAGTTCATCGAGACGGGCGATTTCATCGTCCGACAACTTGAATTTCATAGCGCCGGCACTTTCTTGCGCCTGGCTTACTTTGGTCACGCCTGGAATGGTTACAACGCTATCTCCCTGAGAATAGATCACCCAATTCAAGGCAACCTGCGCGGCTGTGGCATTGTACCTGACAGCGATTTCTTCCAGCGCTGATACCAGTATCCTGCTCTTTTTAATGCCGTTACGCAGTCTTTTTCGCCAAAGTATGGATTTCTTCTCCAGCAGGTCCGGGTTTTTATGATACTTGCCTGTCAACAAACCCGATTCCAGCGGAGTATAGGCGATGATCGTCACGCCTAGTTCTTTGGCAGTCTCCAGAATGCCGTTCTTCTCAATTGAACGGTCGAGCAGGCTGAAACGGACCTGGTTCACGGCAAGGGGCAAACCGTGCTCCTGCAATTTGCGATGCGCCCGGCGCATCTGCTCCGGATTGAAGTTACTGATGCCGACTGAGCGGATTTTACCGGCTTTTACTAATTTCGCCATTTCATCCATTTCGGCTTCCCGCGAGGAAAAGCTGAACGGCTGGTGAACCATATAAAGACCAATGCTGTATCCATTTAGAAAACGCAGGCGATCTTCAATGGTTCTAGGAATGTTACGGGCTGTTCGAAAAAGTGGCCACCATTTTGTGGCCACAACAACTTCATTATCCGCTTTCCCCGCGGCTTTCAATGCTTCAGCCAGGGATGCCTCCGATACGCCTGCGCCGTAAAGCTCGGCGGTGTCGAACCAATTGATCCCGCCAGCCAATCCTGCCTTTACCGTAGCGTTCTTCTCTTCCTGGTTAATTTTTGGAAAGACCGCTCCCATCAGACCACCTCCACCAGCGAATTCCATCATACCCATACCGATGGGGGTGACTTCAATATTCGTTTTTCCGAGCAAACGTTTCGAAACCTGCACATCCGACGGCATGAATAGCTCCTTTTGTCGTTCGTACTCTCTTGTTGGAAGTGAATTATTGAGAATCATTATACACCATCGATTTTATGAGTGCGCGCAGAGGAACCTTGCACAATAATGCATGCATGTTCGCAGGATCCGGGATATCCATCATGGTGGCGGTTCCCATGGGTCGATTAGCAAGTGTTTTAGCGCATCTTCAATTAATTCACGTTGGCGTGTATCCTGCCAGCGGAAAAAGCGGGGAACAAAAACACCAATGCGCCAAGTACAAAATTAAAATAATGAAATCCAGTTGATTATGTATATGGTGAGACCTCAATAAAAATCTGCCTAGTAATTGGTTTACCAAGGACGAACGCCTTACTCCCATCCTCTGCACGGATCCAACTCACTTTGGCTTATTGTAGCTCTCGAAGAGTAGAAGCCAAACGGAAAAGTCATGGGGTATGGTCAGCTCTGGTGTTGGAATTGGCGCACCATGCGGATCGCGAATCAAGTTTCCACAAGAAAAGTCCACCGTGTCAAGAGGTTGCGGTGGACTTTCGAGGAAATGTCTTTAAATATGATTTCCCTTATGGAGCATTGCTATTCCCCTTGTTCTTAGTTGATGATTTTACTCAATTCCTTTACCCGGGAATCAATCGTCCTTGCCAATTCAATACTATCTTGGTTCTTCTTGTCATCCGGACTGATCAAGACCCCGTTTACTTCAGCCAGGGCGGAATAAAGCATGCGAATTAACCGTTTTGCTTCATTCGGTCCACACCCAATCGAAACAAGAGTCTTGTCGATCTGAATAGTATGTTGACGCATATGAGCTTCAAAACGGTGCAAACGATATCCGATATGGAAGCGAGTCTCTTCCCAAAAGGCGGCAGGCATGGCCAGTTCTTCTTTGGTGATACCTGCAAATTCGCGCAGAATTTTTGGATGTAGCTTGCGATGGTAAGTAAGCAGCCTGGGGAAAGTGGCGTTCATGAGAGCATCATATTCTTTTTCACTTAATGTATACAGGCGCTCGTATTCTTTTTTGGGGATTGGGTTGGGCATCCATGTCCCAGACCGGTGGTTTTCCAGCGCATAACGAATGACCGCAGAAAAGTCGATATCAGCGCCGAGAATGTGCGCAACAGTCGTCCGCACCGGCCATTCCTTTTTGCCGGGGGCGAGAATTGCCTTCTCCGTCGAAAGTCCTACCAGAACAGCGTGTAAATCCATAAAGGCGGAATGGTATTGTGCCAGGATATATTGGGCGGGTGTGTGTGGGGAAGCCTTGGTGGTCGTAGACCGTTCTAATGTGAGTTTGACCGTCAGTTGACGAAGTTCAAGCAGGGTAACGAAGAAAGCGAACCGTATGCCTTCATCGTGCCCTTTCCAATGCCAGGGCAAATTGAGATCAGCATCAGGAACATTGATCATCAAAGTAGCGAATTTTTCAACTGCATTGGTTAATTCAGGGTTAAACATACTTACCTCCTGCGGGAAACTCAATTAGGATGATTGCTTTGCCATGCTGAAATAATGCGGTCTTCCCATTGCGGTATTTCATCCGAATCGGGTATTCTCCCATCGTGGTCCATGGCTTCAAAGACTTTCGCCATCCCTTGTTCCAGCGATACTCGAGGCTGGAATTCCGGCACATCCCTGAATAATTTCTCAGAAGAATAATAGGCATAATGTGCGAAAATTTCTTCAGTGATGTCGAAATCCGGGATATTCATTCGCCGCAGATCCCCAAGGGGTATGCCAATCAAGTCCACTTCTCGCCCGAGCACTTTCATCGCCGTGCGATGATAATCTGCCCATGTGATATAACCTCGGTTGACCATGTTGTAGGTTTGTCCGATACAGTGATCTTTACCGAGTACGCCTGCAAATGCCAATGCAGCGTCCTCCACATGAAGATGCTGATGGAGAGCGTTGCCATCGCCGCAAACGACAATGGGTTTTCCTTTCCTGATGCGGTCAATCCAGGAGAAATCCCAGGCGACCTGACGTATCATGCCTTGAATGGGTCCGTATGTAGTGGAAGGCTTGATAATCGTTACCGGGAATTTTTCCCGGTAATATGCTTCCATAAATACCGCATCTGCTGCGGCTTTATTTCTTCCATAGTCTGTGATCGGGCGCAGCGGATGGGTTTCATCTGCCGGGAAATAGTCATATTTTATGCCATATGTGCATACCGTTGAGCACATGAGGAATTGTCCCACCCCGCAGAATGCGCGTACGCTTATCGATGCTTCCTGGGGGGTAAAACAAATCATATCTATACCGGCGTCAAATTTACCCTGTTGGATATTTTTAATAAACATATCTTCTTCATGCCTGTCTCCTACCAGTGAGTGGCAGGCAGGTAGTTCAGTTTTCGTGATTCCCCTGTTGTATACCGTAACAACATGCCCAAGCGTGACCAAATGCCGGACAATCGCAGCTGATATGTTCCCGGTGCCCCCGACGATACAGATTTTCACTGTACACTCCTATTTGCTATAATACATAGTCAAGTATAGTGTGAATCACCAATTTCGTGGTCATTCATATCTAGAAGAGGGAAATGGCTGCCACTTTGTGCGACAGCCATTTAAAGATGTGTTGTTTTTAGTATGAAACGACTCTATCGAGTTTTTTGGCTGTTTCAATCCAGGATGTCACTTCTGATTTGCCTCTAAGTTGCCGGAAGAGGTTCCTGGAGTGGATTTCACAAATGTCCCATTACGAAGGTCTAAAAGCGCTTGTTGGATCTCTTCAGCCGTGTTCATCACAAACGGACCGTACGGGACGATCGGTTCGTTGAATGGAATACCCGCCATTAGCATGAACCTCACCGAGGACTCCTTATAGGATTTGACCCGGACCAAATCGCCATCATTGAAAAGGAGCATTTTTACAGCTGTAATAGAGGTGCCGTTACCTGTTTCGTCCAAACCAAAATCACCATCTCCTTCGAAAACATAAACTCGTAGGGTATGTCCGTAAGGTATAACTTGTTGCCACTCGGAATCAGGAGAGATGGTTACATCCATGTAAAGAGGATTGGCAGCAATTTCGGTGACAGATCCTACCACATTATCCACGGTCCCCGCTACGATCCGGACCCTAACGCCATCTTTCTCGTATGAGGGAATGGATTTCGATTTTACCTCCTGGTAAATTGGCTTCATCATTTTTAGTTTTGCAGGCAGGTTCACCCATAATTGAAAACCGTAAATCTCTCCATTCGGTCCGCGCCTTGGCATTTCTTCGTGCAGAATACCACTTCCGGCAGTCATCCATTGCACATCACCTGGACCAATTAAGCCGGAGTTCCCCAGGCTGTCGCGGTGGTTAACTGAGCCTTCGAGCATGTAGGTTACTGTTTCAATGCCGCGATGAGGGTGCATGGGAAATCCACGGATAGGACCTTCGATAGGATCATTAAAAGCGAAGTGGTCGAACAAGAGAAATGGATCATGTTGGTTACTGGCATGAGGTGAAATGGACCGCCGTAATCGCACGCCAGCGCCTTCCATGACAAATTGCGGTTCTATCACTTGAGTTACTTTTCGTAAGGTTGACATTACGTTCACTCCTAAAGTAGAAAATTGATGTTATTATATCAAATGTTTTGATGTAAAAATAATGTTGGATGAATTTCTAACAGCATTCGACTGCCAACCCGGAAGGCTTGCAGCGGCTAATTAAGTGAACTAATTCTATCTAGCAGGAGGGGTACCGTTCGTGAAAAATTCAGGTCTTCGGTGGTGACGTCAACATGAAAGACCCTGGCCGGATCTATTGTAGCCAGCCATTCGATCAAGAATGAATTAAGCAAATCCAAATCCTCAGGAGTGGCAATATTGATCCGGTCTCGTTCAGCCAGTCGTTTGGTGATCACTTCATGGTCAGTAATCAGATGGATGATCAACTCTGGGAGCGGGAGAACCGAACGACAGAACGTGTAAAGATCCTTGCAGAGGTTAAATTCCACATCCGTGAGAAAACTTCGTGCATGGAATAGGCGGGTGAATCCATGAAAATCAAGATCCAGACCGCCATCGACCAGTGCGTCCGATGTCGACTGGCGTAGTTCATATTCCTGTTTTGCCCGTTGGAGTAGGTAGTCTACCTGGTTGGCAAATGCGTAGCGTGGATCCTTTTTGAACAGCATTTGAAAGGGGCGTTCAGCGTGTTGTTCCAATCCTCTG
>JBGOXG010000065.1:0-11117 GCA_041479025.1 Anaerolineae bacterium | reverse complement strand
GGCCTTATCTGCCAGCCCGAGCACATCGTCCCAGAGCGGACGGTCCAGGTAACGCTCTGGCAGCATCCAGATAAACTTGTCGATCCCGGCTTCGAGATACGGTTCTTCCAGCTTTTCCTGAAGTGCGCGGACGATGCTTGTCTTACCGGAGCTGGATGTACCATTAATAAATATGATCTTACCAGGGGTCATTACCTTATTATAAACAAACAGAGGCGGAAATCCGTCCCTGTTGTTATTTCAAATGCGAAGACAAATGGATTACGCGACTTTCTCGAATTTCTCGCCAGGTGTTCCGCAGACAGGGCATTTCCCGGTCATGGGGCCTTCGTGAGTGTAACCGCAAAACGGGCAGACGAAATAATCCACCTCTACCCCGCCCTTTTCGATGTTTTCCAGCGCTTTTTTATACAGACCACCATGAACTTTCTCCACCTCGTTTGCCCATTTGAAGCTGGTTAATGCTTTTTTAATTTCTTCCTTTTCTGCATCAACAATGAATTCCGGATACATTTTCGTGAATTCATACGTCTCACCTTCAATGGCTGTTTGCAGGTTTTCCGCAGTGGATTTAATTCCACCCAGCGCCTTGAAGTGATTCATGGCATGAACTGTCTCGGCGTGCGCCACCGCGCGGAAAAGCTTGGCGATCCGGGGAAGTCCCTCTTCGTCAGCTTTTTTTGCAAATGCCAGATATTTCCGATTGGCTTGAGACTCCCCGGCAAAAGCATCTTTCAGGTTCTTTTCAGTCTTGGACATGTTGCTCTCCCTTCGAGTTAGACTCTTGAATTGAAGTAACGCTCTAAACAGATTAAAGCACTTTTTCCACGGAAGGGTATAAGGGTAAAGTCACTTTAACGGCGTGACGAATATCCTTGAATGGCAGCTTGATAGTCACCCTAGAAAAATCTTTTAAACAAGAACGGGAGCTTCATGGCTCCCGTTCTTCCAGGCTTCGATACAGAGGGATCAGCTCTTCTTGCTTTGAGATGTGGCGAGTGCCTTCATCAGGCGACTCTTGCGGCGGGCTGCATTATTCTTGTGGATGGTGCCTTTCTGTGCAGCCCTGTCGAGCACGGAAATCGCCTCGAGCACAGATTTCTTGGATTCCTCGGATTTGCCGGATTCCAATTCGACCTGTGCCTTCTTAACGGCAGTCCGGGCGGAACCACGAAGGACACGATTGCGCACACGGCGTTTCTCGTTTTGTTTATTGCGTTTGATTTGAGATTTGATATTAGCCAATGTCTTCCTCCAGAAATCTTGCCTTACTATCGCGGCGCATCATTTTACACGAGGGATGCGATTCTGTCCAGATTAATTAGGGGGTTTTTGTGCCGGAAACCGGTGTCACCGAAGGTCGCAAGGTTGGCGTCGGGGTCACAATGTTTACCACTACCACAATCTTCTCACCTGCGAAGATTTTATTAGCATCCGTGATGCCAGCGTCCTTGTTTTCTTTCAGCGCCAGGATGGCTTCCACTGTGCTGTTAAACTTGCTCGCAATCAGCTCCAGATTGTCCCCTGGCTGAATTGTATACACGATCTTCGTCCCACGCGGCAAATTTGCTGGTATAGGTGTCGCTGTCGGCAATATCATGTCCGGATTTGGAAGCAGGATCTCATCCCCAATTTTCAAATTGTTCGGATCCATATTAGGGTTAAGGAAAATGATCAATTGGAGAGCATCGGGATTGTTACCAAGTCCTTGCTTGTCAATAATTCCCACCAGGGTATCACCTTCCTGCACCTTATAGGTGAATGGTGCCCCGGGTGTGGGAGTCGGTGTCTCGGAGGGAGTCAGGGTGATGGTGGGTGTCTCGGTCGGTACAGGGGTGTTGGTCTGGGTGAATGTCAATGTGGGCGTAGGAGTATCCGTTGCAAAAAATGAGAGGCTGGGACCTCCCGAACCAAACAGCCAGACCAGCAAGAAAATCAATCCGGCAACGAGTAAGACAACAGCAATAACCCACACAACCATGGAGCCAACCTGCTGGCGCTTCTTGTACTGGTTGATTACATTTTGGGGTGTTCGTGATTTGGACATGTTCATTCCTCGCATTCAGGGTATCGATGGTTCTGCTCCCGGAGCGTAAAAAGGATTCTACCTGAACTTGGTGGTTTGCGCAAAGCAAGCCTGGATGAAGTCATCTAGTCGCTTAGCGCATACTCGCTGCCTGTACTCTCAGATGATTCTTCAGGAATTCCCCGGTGTAAGATTTTTTCGCCCGGCATAGTTGCTCAGGCGTCCCCTCCGCCACCAGCCTGCCTCCGCGGTCACCGCCGTCGGGACCCAGATCGATGATCCAGTCTGCTACTTTAACGATGTCGAGGTTATGCTCGATGATCAGCACCGAATTGCCTGCATCCACCAGCCGCTGAAGCAGTTCGATCAGCTTATGGACATCTGCAGCATGCAGACCAACCGAGGGTTCGTCGAGCACGTACAGGGTTCGTCCGGTCGCGCGTCGGGATAACTCTTTTGCGAGTTTGACGCGCTGTGCTTCGCCGCCGCTCAGCGTGGTGGCAGGCTGTCCGATCTTGACGTATCCCAACCCGACTTCCTCAAGAAGCTTGAGTTTGCTGACCATTGCCGGGAACGCGGTGAAAAGTTCCGCCCCCTCCTCAACCGTGGTATCCAGAATATCCGCGATGGATTTGCCCTTGAAATGCACCTGGAGGGTCTCGCGGTTGAATCGTGTTCCATGGCAGACATCACATGGGACATAAATGTCAGGGAGAAACTGCATTTCGATCCGCAGCATACCCTGACCCTGACAGGCCTCACACCGTCCGCCGTGCACATTGAACGAAAACCGGCCGGGCTTATATCCGCGGATCTTACTCTCAGGGAGTTCCGCAAATAGCTTCCGGATTTCATCGAATAGACCAGTATAAGTACCGGGGTTTGAGCGCGGCGTTCTCCCGATCGGAGACTGGTCAATATCTATGATCTTGTCCAGATACTCGATCCCATCAATGCGCTCATGTGCGCCGGGCTGGGTATGCGCGCCGTGTAACTTTGCTGCAAGCGCGTTATACACGATCTCGGTCATCAGGGTGGATTTTCCTGATCCGGACACACCGGTTATGCAGACCAACTCGCCCAATGGGATCTGGACCGTCAGGTGCTTGAGGTTGTTCGCCATCGCCCCGACCACAGTGAGATATTTACCGGACCCCCGGCGACGTTCCTCCGGCACCGGTATCTGCTTGCGACCCGAGAGGTAAGCACCGGTCAATGACTTTGGGTGCGCCAGAATCTGCTTCGGAGTGCCTTGTGCGACGATCTCACCGCCATGAGCACCCGCGGCAGGACCCAGATCAATGATCCAGTCGGCGGTGCGGATGGTTTCGTCATCGTGTTCAACCACCAGGACCGTATTCCCCAAATCCCGCAAGCCTTTGAGGGTATTCAGCAGGCGGTCATTATCACGCGGATGCAGCCCTATCGATGGCTCATCCAGGACATACAATACGCCCACTAGCCGCGAGCCGACCTGGGTTGCCAGACGGATCCGTTGGGCTTCACCACCCGAGAGTGACCCGGCAGACCGTTGCAGAGTCAGGTAATCCAAACCCACATCCACCAGGAAACCCAGGCGGGAAGTGATTTCTTTCAGGATGCGGTCAGCAATCGTCCGGTCGCGGTTCGAAAGAGGGGTTTTCGTGCCAGCCAATCGCTTCGCCCATTCAAGAGACTGGTTGACTGGCCATTCTGTGATCTGAAGTATGTTTTCCTCATCCACTGTGACAGCCAACGCCTCGGGACGCAGACGTTTGCCCTGACACGTAGGGCAAGGTCGGTCGGTCATGTACTCGCTGATCTTCGAGCGGATATATTCAGATTGGGTCTCGCGGTAACGCCGCTGCAGATTGCCAATAACACCTTCAAAGGCAGCATCAAAGATGGCAGAACGCCCGTCACGGTTGTGATAATGGACGCGTACTTTCTCGCCCTTGGTTCCGTTTAATATCAAATTCTGATGATTTTCCGGCAGCTCTTTGAACGGCTTATTCATGTCGATATGGTAATGATGCGACATCGCTTCAAGAATCTGCCAGTAATATCCCGGGTTGCTCTCATCCCGGACGTTGTTCCACTCCATGGCAATCAGCGCGCCTTCCGTGAGCGCTCTTTCCGGATCGATCACGCGGGCGGGGTCAATTTCTTGTTTGGAGCCTAATCCCTGGCAATCGGGGCAAGCGCCGTGAGGTGTGTTGAACGAAAAGGTGCGAGGTTCAATTTCGGGGAGGCTGATGCCATGTTCCGGGCAGGAAAGATTCTCGGAGAAAAATAAGTCATGATCCCCGCTCCCATTTTTTCCAGCCAACACCTGGACTGTTACATAACCATCTCCAAATTTGAGGGCAGTCTCAATCGAGTCAGTCAGTCTTGTCCGGGAAGACTTCTTTTCATCTTCGCTTTCATCCTTACCGATAACGAGCCTGTCCACGACCGCGTCGATGTTATGCTGTTTATAACGATCAAGCTGGATTTCCTCATCGAGGTTATATACTGTTCCGTCCACCCGCGCCCGGATAAACCCAGCCTTGCGGATTTCTTCAAAGACCGCCTGATATGTACCCTTACGCCCACGCACTACCGGAGCCAGCACCAAGATACGTGTTCCTTCCGGAAGGTTTTCAACAGCATCGACGATCTCTTGCGCAGATTGCTTGACCACTTCCCTGCCGCAGATGGGACAGTGCGGAATACCTATTCGGGCAAACAACAGGCGCAGGTAATCGTAGATTTCAGTAACTGTGCCAACTGTGGACCGCGGGTTATGGGATGTGCTTTTCTGGTCAATGGAAACTGCCGGCGATAAACCGTCGATATAGTCCACATCGGGCTTGTCCATCTGACCGATGAATTGACGCGCATAAGCGGAGAGTGATTCGACGTACCGCCGCTGCCCCTCTGCAAATATTGTGTCGAACGCGAGAGATGATTTCCCGGAACCGGACAGTCCGGTAATGACCACGAACTTGTCGCGAGGGATTTCAACTGTGATATTCTTGAGGTTGTGTTCTCGGGCTCCGACAACGCGGATGACATTTTGAGACATAAGTTTGCCTGTTCTTAAATTCGAGTTGGTAGTGGTATTGCGAATCAAGAATAGAAATTATAGCACAAATGTTTGGGTTATCATTCCAACATGGCTGTCCTAATTCATTTTATAATCCTGGTCATCCATGATCTTTTTAGGAACGAATTGATTATCAGTCATGAAAATAATTAGCAGGATCCTTTTTTCAATAGGAGTGGGAATTATCGGGTTTTCTCTCTCAGCCAATCATTTTGGATTCGACAAAGATAATGGTTGGGGAACTGGCCGAATTTTATTGCTCATTCTTGGGATATTTCTTCTGCTGCTTAGCTTGCTGATTATTTCGTGGGAGTTTTGGGTGAAAGTCCAAATTCAAATTGACGGGAGTACAAAAAAATCCATCAAAGTAATTACAAACATACCGGTGATCCGCAGATCTTCAAATTGGCTTTCTAATAGATCTAAAGAAATGGAAAATCACCCTGCAGTGAAGTGGTACGAAGCAAAGATAGCCTCACCTGTAAAGCATTCTCGCGTAGTAGGATATTTTGAGGGGTCGAATTACCGTAAAGCAGCATTCGCATCAGCCATAGTCGGGTGTATCGTGATCACGATTTATATATGGCTAATAAGTGTTGGGCAATGGACAAAATGGCCTACAACCGGAGAATATTATTACGAGCTTGCCAGTGCATTCCGGCATGGGCAACTAAATCTATTAGTCAAACCTGACCCAGCACTTCTTGCGTTGCCAGACCCTTATGATTATGAGAGCCGAGCACACATATCGTCTCCATGGGATGTTTCATTGTTCAAAGGAAAGTTCTATATGTACTGGGGACCTGCACCAGCGATTGTTCTAGCAATTGTAAGATTTGTTTACGCGGGCAGAATCGGTGATCAGATACTTGTTTTTGCATTCCTTAGTGGGGCTTTTATATTTACGGTTCTATTAATATTACAAATCTACAATCGAGTGTTTTCCAATTTAGGATGGGGGAATGTTCTACCAGGGATTTTAATGGCAGGACTAGCAAATCCACTGCCTTGGATATTAAATCGGCCTGGAATTTATGAGGCAGCGATTGCCGGAGGGCAATTCTTCTTGATAGCCGGACTTTTCTTCGGGTTTCTAGCAATTGAAAAAGAAAAATCAAGGTTTTTCTTTCTAATTATCACGGGCTTTTGTTGGGCGTCAGCGATAGGAAGCAGGGTCAGTCTGATTGGAGCAGTAGGTTTCCTTATCGCTATGGTAGCCGGTTTATTGTTTTATATATCTAAGAGATATAGGGATTGGTTGTTTTCCATTCTCGCCATTTCAATCCCAATTGCGATTGGTTTGACAGGGATGGGGTTTTACAACAAGTTTCGTTTTGGTTCATGGTTTGAGCTAGGTATTCGTTACCAACTAGGTGGTCAAAATTTAAATAAGATTCATGATCAAGTCATATCATTATCGAATATTCCCCCCAATTTACATAATTACCTGCTCAACCCTTTCAGGACAATTTCAGTTTTTCCATATCTAAAAGCAAATTGGGGGGGAAAATACATATTTTTTTATATTAATACCCCTCCTAATTATTCCACCGAGCAAATCACTGGTTTTCTTCCTTCAGTCCCATATATGATTCTGGCAGTCATTCCGGTAATTTATTTAGTTTGGAAATATTGGCAATTCTCAACGCAAATTGGAACAAAGCGATCCCCTTTGCACTTCTTGAACACTGAACTGATGGTTACATGGTTGGCAGTAGCCCTCTCTGGAGCTACACTGATGGTATTTTCAACTACACTCCTCTTACTCTGGGGAACAATGCGGTATATGGCGGATATAGTTTTTTTAGCGATCCTTTCATCTACTCTGGGGTTTTTTATAGGGTTACGCCTTTTAGCTAATCATCCGGGGTGGAAAAAATTATTTATCATTTTTGTAATTACATTAACTATCTTGTCTATGACTGTCAGCTTACTATTAGCAATTACTGGATATGAAGCTCGTTTTGAAAAACTAAATCCCATCTTATTTGAATATCTTACACGCTTATTCACACCGTAAAAATAATTTGATAATCATGGCATTATTTTACCGCTCTCGCCCACATATTTAGCATTAATTCAAAATACCCAAAGTCTAATTTGTCCATCGAAAATCCTGCTTGCCCAAAATACCAGCCTAAGAGGGGCAATGTGTATGCATAGGTGTGCTCTTCAATTTCCTCAGCGCTGACAAGGTTTATACAAGCCATTGCGCGCAATAATCCATCGGACCATGCCGAAGGTGTAGTCATTATAACAACACCGCCTGGTATAAGTACTCGATAAACCTCACCCAATAGTTTCGCCATGCTCTCGGGATTAAGATGTTCTACCACCGCCAACAAAGTAATCACAGAGAAGAAATTGCTATCAAAAGGTAATTCAGGGGTCACATTAAGATTGAGGTTATACAACTCAATTCTTAATTCGGTTGTAACGAGCGGATGAATAGGAAATTGTTCAACGGCAAATTTATGTTCAAAGGCAGTGTGAGCAAGAAAATATGGGTAGGAACCACAACCAATATCCATAATTTTGCCAGATCGTAATTGCTGAGGGATCAAAGCATTTGCACGTCGAGCCCGTTGACTCGCCAAGAATGGCTCGAGCAATCCAGAACCACGTGTATGATGGACTTCATTAGGTGACATCTTTGATGATCCTTATTTCGTAATTATTAGGGTGATTATTGATTATCTTTGATACCATACAAGCCCAATTATTGGAAGATTTCAAGAACCCATCAGTTTTGTAAAATTGATAGGTAATATTATTAAATATTCGGAAAATGCAATTATAAAATAAATTAATAAGGTCACATGTTATACTCATCGCTGTAACTTCTTAAATCCTGCGGGGTTATTGTATGCAAGCCCCGCCGGTAGGGATGATGATGCCGGAAACTGAAATCAAGGAAGATGCGGTTCTTTCACTAGCATCGCAGGGTGACCTCGAAGCTTTTGGATTATTGTACGAGCGTTATGTGGACCGCATTTTCAATTACATTTACTATCGCACCGGAAACGTAAACGATGCGGAGGATTTGACTGCGCGCGTTTTTCAGCGGGCATTACATCATATCGGAACCTACACAGACCGGGGTGTGCCATTTTCAGCATGGCTGTATCGTATCGCCCATAACCTGGTAGCGAATTGGCACCGGGACCGCAGCCGCAGACAGGAAATCCCGCTCAATGAAGTAACGCTCCTGTCTAAAGGCGATCACCCGGAGTATGCGTTGGTCCGTACACAGGAACAGGAAGCACTATTACGCATGATTCGCAGCCTGCCCTCTGACCGTCAACAGTTGCTCATTTTAAAATTCGTAGACCATTTATCAAATGCTGAAATTGGCTCAATCATGGGACGTAGCGAAGGGGCAGTGAAGAGTCTGTATCACCGAACACTGCTTTTCCTCCGCGACCAGATTGGTGACCCTGACCTTTTTTCTGGAGATTGACATGTTTCGGATCGTGACCGATGGCGCTGCTGATATGCCATACGAGTGGGCAAATGAGTATGATATCAAGATCATCCCCATCAACATTCATTTTGGAGATAAGACATACTTGCAATTTACCGATTTGGACAACGAAGGCTTTTATAGGATGGTTGATGAGACTCATAAAATCCCAAAGACCTCCCAGCCTTCGCCTCATCAGTTTAGTGAGTTTTATAAGCAGATTGCTCAACCCGGGGATACGATCCTGTCGCTGCATGTGACCAGCAAACTTTCCGGGACATATGATTCCGCTGTTGTTTCCGCACGTGAACTTGAAGGGAAACTCACCATCATCCCATTTGATTCCGCATGTGGTTCTGCTGGAATTGGCATGATGTGCCGTGAAGCACGAATCAAAGAACGGACTGGCGCAACTATTGATCAAATTCTAAAAAGGATGGAAGCCATCCGAGAGCAAATAAGCATCACCCTGTCGTTGGAAACTCTCGAATATGCTCGTCTGAGCGGAAGGGTGGGCACACTGCAGGCTGCCCTGGCTTCAGTGTTGAATGTAAAGCCGATCATCACCCTGCAGGAAGGCATGCTGCACATGACCGAACGTGTTCGAACACGACGTGCTTCACTCGAGCGTGTTATTAAAATCGTGCAGGAAAAATTCGGAAAAACTCCGCTGAATATGGCAGTAGTCCATGCTCGCGATAGGGCTTCTGCAGATTTTATGACTGAAGAGGTACGAAAGTCCTTTATCATCCATGATCTAATTATGACCGACTTGTCCATTTCTGTCGCGGCAAACCTGGGTCCAGGCACCGTAGGTATTGTTGCATATCCTGAATAAAAGGTTAGTAGAATGGCTGTATATAACGATACTCAAGCAAATCTTTCACCACTCGAAATGCAACTGGCTTCCACTTTGAAGCCAATCAAACCCTCCTCGACATTCATCCAAACAACACGCCGCAGGTTTAATTTTGCATCTCCCACTATCGTTGCACAGCGATTAACTGACACACATTTCCTGTTTGTATTGTTGGCCAGTTGTTTCGGTGCAGCATTGATTATCATCACCGGGACACGTGCATTGTTTTACCTGATGGGGCGTTACAAATAGGACGCAACCCTATCAAGATTAAATAGCCATCTGGAATTGGATTTCATGTGGACAGTACTAAAGGGGATCTCAAAAAAGCGCTTGAAATTTGAAATAATACGATATATAAGGTCTAAAATATTGACAAACGCCCTGTATTGTTGTATTATGAACATACAAATTAATCATACGCCGATTTATCCGGCATCGAGATGCAATGACCCGTGTATCCCTGAAATGGTCGCCTCCCCAGGTGGGAGGGTACGCGGCGAGCGAATGGCGAAACCGACTCAAGTAACCTTGACTGGTTTTGCTATTATTTTTTAGAAATCCCAGCCAGTCACTCAATTGAATAAGAGATGCAACGACCCGAGATCTGAAGAATGGTCGCCTCCCTCAGGGGAAAAGACTCGGCGAGCAAGTGGCGAAACCGGCTCAAAGCGAACTGAAACGGTTTCGCTTTTTTTTTAATTTTCTCAACATTCTATTTTTAGGAGAGCATCATGAATACCCGTCATTTTCATATCAAATGGCTCCGCACTTTCGGGAATTTCGCTTACATCTTCGGGATTGCATTCCTGATCGCATCCCTGGTGATAAATGCGCTGCCCCCTGCCACCACTTATGCCGCTTCTGCCCAGACTGGCGTTGACCCGAATTGGGATAAATCCAGCATCAGCGTTTCCGGCTCATGTAGTGGAAACACTGCTGTCTTCACCATCACGAATAATGGCTCCGCCATGACCGGCTCCACCTCTTACGAATTGTTCGTAGGTGGGAGCAAAGTTGGTGGTGGCGATATTCAACTCGGTGCCGGTGAATCGACAACTGTTTCATACAACTCCAATAGCGCCAAAGTAGAAATCATTGTCTACCAGCGTCCTGGTCACCCCGGAACCGGGCAGGCCAAAGCCAGCGCCACCTGTGGCTCTGTTCCTCCTACCAATACACCAAAGATACCAACCAATACACCTGTGATACCAACCAATACATCAACGAATACACCCGAACAACCTACCAACACACCAGAGACGCCTGCAAATACACCGACCAACACTCCAGAGACGCCCACCAGTACACCGACCAACACACCCGTGACGCCGACCAATACACCTGTGACACCTACTAACACGCCGACCAATACACCTGTGACACCTACTAACACACCGACCAACACGCCAACCAACACTCCGACCTTTACAATTACCTATACACCTTCTAACACATCAACTGGCACCGTTACTGAAACTTATACACCCACAATTACTCCCACCCACACCCCAGTGACACCCACCAACACGCCAACTAATACTCCGGTGACACCCACCAATACGCCAACCTTCACAGCCACTTTTGATCCATTTGGTCTGCAGTTCTTCTGTACAGGCATACGTATCATAAGCAATAATAATTTCCAAGCTTCTTTTGCCTGGAGTATCGACGGCGGTCCTTCCGGCACTGGCGTGGTTGC
>JBGOXG010000197.1:0-4189 GCA_041479025.1 Anaerolineae bacterium | reverse complement strand
TATTGGCGTTATGCTCTTTTTGTTCTTTGGAGAGTCGCTGTTTGGCGTAAAGCCCGAACCGGTCTGGATTGCCGGGCTGATGGGATTGTCGATTTCGGCGATTGTGTTTTGGGTGTGGAGTGCAATTCATAAAAAGAATAAGGATAATGAATGACACACATGACTGAAACGACCGCCCCGGAAATCAAAACCGACTGCGGCGGGGTAATAAAAGATCCATCCAAATACCCCAGCGCCAATATAGCGGCGAGCGGGTCTATTTCTGCACCAAAGCCTGCCTGCGCGCCTTCGAGCAAACCCCCGATGGCTTTATGGCTGGTGGAATTGAACTTCCCATGGACGAGGATTAACCTCTAACGCCCTGCTACGGCAGGGTGTTTTCTTTTCAGGAATCAGAAAGTACATGAAGTGCTTTACACAATAGTTGAAATGTGCAAAGGAATAAAATCTTCCATGTTATTTTTACCAGCAATGATTCTTTTGAACATGCCCCCCATTGCCAGGTCTTGTACACTTTCGACTTTTAAACCAGCGTTCCGGATGTTATCCAGGGTGCGACGATTAATATTTGCGCCCACCAAACGAGCAACCAGAGGGTTGATTACATCCATCAATCTGCCAATCGCATCAGACGGTGAACGCATGTGTTCCAGCAGAAGGATTTGCCCACCCGGTTTCACTACCCGCCCCAATTCCTTCAATCCCAGAACAGGGTTGGGAACCGAGCAAAAAACAAAGGTTGCTACTATCGCATCAAAATAAGAATCAGGAAATTCCAATGCCTGAACATCCCCAATTTTCAAAGCAATATGCAATCTCAAGTCAGCGGCACGTTTGCGGGCGCGCTCGAGCATACCGGGGGTCAGGTCAATAGCGGTCATCTTAACGCCAAGGGGATAAAATGGCATGTTTTTGCCGGTGCCCACACCCACTTCCAAAATTTCAGTACCTGCGACAAGTTCCCACAATTGCTTGCGCCAGGAATAATAACGCTGCTCTGCCAGGCCTTCCATCAAATCATAGAAGGTAGATAAACGCTGGTAGCGGGCGCGAGTAAGCGCCGTAGCCTTTTCATCAATCTCTGATTGCATTAATGCTCCACAACCTTTACAACCGTTCCGCCTGGCACAGAGACGGTCAAATCACCTGGGTCATAGGGCACCACCGGCTGAGTCCAGCGAAAAATCCACTTGGCGTCCTCGGGAGAACAATTGACACAGCCGCGTGACGAAGGTTCTCCATAGTTGTTATGCCAGTACGTCGAGTGGATGGCGACACCGCTGCCAACGAAAAGCGAGACCCAGCCAACCGCGGGCAAATCCCAGCCGTCCAACGCCCCGCCGCCGCTCAAATCGATGGCGAATAATTTACGCCAGATGGGGAATTCGCCAATTGGCGTACTCCAGACATCCACCCGGTTGCCCCAGGCATCGAACAACGCACCTGTGGAAACGCGGGCAAAATGCACTTCCCGGTCTCCCTCGAAACAGGAAAGAGTCTGGTAGGCGATGTTAATTAGGATGCTTTTGTCTTCCACCTCGGGGCGAATGGGAGCAACTTCGTCTAGCTTCAAGGGGCGAAAGGCTTCAGCGGGCGCCCAGAAAATATCACCATAACTGCCGTATCGATCCTGAACCCTGTACCAGGTCTGTCCTGATTCGATTTTGAACTGATCGACCCAGACAATCTGGCTGTAATAATAGCGCAGTGGCTGGCCCAAACCCGCCCGATTGCTGAAGCGAGGTGAGCGGGCTGGCGGATTCTCCTGAATAAGGTCAACATAAGGAACGGTCACTTCTGCCCATATCCCGGAACCAAAATCCGTTTTGGGTGAGTTGGTTGAATTCCGCACCGGCTGCAGATGTGGCGACCAGAGGTAGCCTCCACCTGTATCCACCCAACGCTGGTTGATGCGCCCCGGTTTGGGACCGACAACCTCTCTCAACACCGGAAGGACTGTGTCCTCGTAGACTTTACGCAGGGTGGCACTGCTCTCATCAGGCTGAGATTTGAGGTCAGTCTGGCTGGTTGCAACCCTTCCCAGGCGTTCAGCCTGGGGGAATTCCGCAAGTAGAAACAGCCTCGCCAACGGGCGAAAGGCCAAACCGCCCAGCCCCAGTGCCGAGAGTTTCAGGAAATCGCGGCGGGTGAGGATGCTATTTCGCATCCGTATCTAGCACGGCGTGATGTTTGTGTTCATTTGTAGGTTGCTGGTGATCGTGCATCATGAATTTCATCATCAGCAGATGCGACAGAGGGCAAACCAGCAAAATCACGCCATAGACAACAGCGCTGACCGCAATCTTGAATACGAAAATGGCAATGAGTGCTGCAACCGGGATCAGGCAGCAGGCCAGCATGATGAGCATATGCTTCTTGGACATGAGATTCTCCTTTTTACGATTCGCGTTTATAAGGCGGCAACTGGATGAACAAATTGCCGTTTTCGATTTTGGTAGTGAATTCGTCCAGCGGGCGGGGCGGAGGTCCGCTAATAACTGATCCAAGCAAGTCGAAATGACCGTTGTGGCAGGGGCTGACGTAATGTTCAATATCTGGATGCCAGGTTACCCGGCAGCCGAGATGGGTGCAGACATTCGAAAGCACCCGCACTGTCTTTTCGTCTTTGCGCACGACAAAGACACCATAATTCAAGGCGGTTCTCTCCCAGCCGTTAAGCCCGGTAAGAGTAAAGTCGAAAAAAGATGGTGTAGCGCCGGCAGGGTATTTTTCGAGTGAGCCAAGGTCAATCCAGTTGGTGGATTTGTTTTCTTGAAGCGCGGGGGAGAGCAGGTAGCCAATGACCGGGATGGATGTTGCCAGGCCAATAAAGCCTCCGATGGCTGCCGTGGTTGCCTTGATAAAGTCGCGGCGGGAGATTCGATTGGAGGGTGAGTTCTGCGCCATGCCGGCGTCCTTTGGAATGAGGTTATTTTGCGTCAATATCCCAAACAAAGACGCGAGTGGGGACATCAACATTGATGAGGGTAATGGTCAGTCGTTTTGCGCCATCCAGAATGGGTTTTCCATCTTGCGTGGATGGGAAAGAAAGCGTGCCTGTTGCATGATGACCACCCTTGGGTGCATCCCAGAGTGAGGCTTGAACGGTGATGTCGGTATCAGTGGTCAAGGTGGCGAGTGTCGCCAAATCCATGCTGAGATCTACAGAATGTGTGTCCATCGCCACATCAAATTCCAGAGTGTCGCCTGGTTTATCCAAATTAAGCGGGGTGATTTTCACTGTTACAGAACCCTGGCTATCGGTTCGACTCAGGTCGGTAGTACCCGTACTGGCAGTAGCTGTAACAGTAGCTGTACTGGGCGATGGATCTTTCCGCGCTGGGACACAGGCCGCAAGTAAGAGAGAGACTGCCAATATCAGAACAAGAATAAAGCGCTTCATACATCGTCTCCGGGCTTGAATTGAAATCGCAAATTCATCATATCCCCACCTTCCAGGTTCGTCATCCGCCATCTCGCTTGATTTGTGATGAGCAATACTGCTTATATACAAACCGTGCTATTTCACTGCAAAATTCATACGAACGGACACATTGCGCAATACATAAAAAACCATATAGGCAAAAATGCCTATATGGGAATACGGCAGATGGCTGTTTCATCATCAGGCATGAACTAGTATGCTGGATGCAATATTCGTATTTTGATTGGAGAGTTTGATGCCAACCACTTCCCCTTTCGTGGTTTTGCGCAGACCTTGTGATGAGGCTGTTGCTTGGGCTGCTCGCAAATTGGAGCAAACCGGGTTCCAGACCGTAAGAACTTTTGATTTGCAGTCCGCCCGTTTGACCCATTTGGATTGCCCCTGCCCTCATCACGGAACCGCGCAGTGCAATTGCCAAATGGTGGTATTGCTGGTGTACCAGGGAGATTATCCACCTGCGACAATGGTCATTCACGGCAATGAGGAATCGAGTTGGTTCTATCTCATCAACACACCACAACAACACATTAGGCAACATCTCGAGAAAAACATCCAGGATGTGTTGAGTCTGGAAAATGATGCAAAAGCATAGTTCCATTATCCAAAAAAAACCAATAACAGAGGGCATGGGCGAGCCGGCCACCGATCAGGGCGGCGGAAAATACGCCATCAAAGCCAACTTTAGTATGAGCGGCAACTGGAAAATCACTGTCTATGTCCGCAAAGACGGGTTGGATGTGAAGC
>JBGOXG010000070.1:0-10873 GCA_041479025.1 Anaerolineae bacterium | reverse complement strand
CACATTGTTTGCCGATCTGCGCATGTGAGAGGACGCCCCCGATCTGCTCACCGGGTAAGGCATTTAATTTACCGGGGCTGAACATGGAGCTGCCGCTGGCAAATGCAACACTGGCAACGATAAAAGCAGTAATGATGGCGGCGATAATGGCGGTGGTTGAGAAACATCCCAGACGATTATTCATAAGATGGTCTCCCGGATTATTTCAGCAGCGTGGCATAATACATCGCCGCTAGAATATGGATGAATGCTGCAGTGAAGAGTGCCATACCGATCGGGATGTGAATGGTGTGCCAGAGAGACATCAACCTGCGGGATTGAGCGAGGGCTGAGGCCTGTATACCACCCACCGCCGTTTCAATTTCAATTCCATCGAGTGTGCGCGGGATACGCGTGTAAATGTACCGGCCGATAAATCCGCTGATGACGATCACGACTGTTAGAAGCATAGTCGCTCCTGCCAGCCCATTGAATTTCCAGGACGAATGTAATAGAACCATATAGGGTCCAACGATGCCAGTGAAGATGTGGAACTGCAGCCACTCGGACATCCTCCCCCAGCGCGCTACTCGTGTGCGAGTCCGTTTGCGTAAACTGTAGAGCGTCTCAGTCATCAGCATAAGAATAAATCCCAGGATTCCGAGAGTATGCCCATAGAGTTCACCTGCGGCCGGGATGGTTTGTGTCAGCGCGATGATGCCTGCATACATGGCGGTAATCACGACGATGACGATCAATGCCAGCCAGAGTTCTTTTGCATCACGTAACATGGACGGCCTCCACACTATGAGCCATTTGAACTCCTATTATGAGCTAATTCTTTTTATTTTATTCGAGGTCAATTCAGTCCAATAGTTGACCAGAATATCTGCAATGGGCGCGCCATGTTCCAGTAACTTTGACCGGATGTGTGTTATGTCCATTTGGTCTGCGATGATGCGCTGGATCGGGGTGGACAAAGTCTGGTCCCCCATCACAATGGCACCGAGCAGCTGTTTCTCACCGACCATCAATCGCAATCGATTGACGTTGAAACCATTCTGGGCGACGATGGCATCTGGTATGTCGCGCCATGTTTCGCTGTCACCGCGCGCGATACCAAAGATGTCGCTATCCTGGCCGCCCCCCACCTGACCGATGATGGTAGTTGTTAACCCGGCAAGCCGGGTCACGTTAAACGCCGGGGATTTTCGATAAGCGGTCTTAACGCCAGCCATGTTCAATCCTGCCGTCCAACCTTGCTCACGAGCCGGGTCCCAAAGAGTGTCCAATACACGCTTCCCGCTTGCAGTGTCCATTGACTGGGCGACATCACCGGCAGCATAGATATCTGAGAAGTTGGTTTGCATATATTCATCCGTGAGAATGCCTCGTTCGATGGCGATCCCGGATGCTTTTGCCAATTCCAACCTTGGCTGGATCCCAATGGCAATCGCGACCATGTCGCACTGGATGAGTTCACCGCTCGCCAGTCGGATACCGGTAACTTTCCCATTTTTTCCTAAAATTTCTGCCAGTTCAGCATGGTATTGGATGCCGATCCGATCTTCCTTCAGCCGATGTTCAACAATTCTCGACTCAGTCTCGTCGAGGACATTTCCCCAATAACGGTCACCGCGCAGAAGGTAGTGAACCTTGACTCGATTTGCTACAAGCCCTTCTGCCAATTCCAGGGCTGTGATGCCTCCGCCAACAACGACTGCTTTCTTAGCTTTCTTTGCCAGCGCGAGAATGTGCTTGGCATCTTCAAGGTGATCGAGCTTGACAACACCCTCCAGTTCAATTCCAGGGACCGTCGGCTTGAGCGCGTATGAACCAACGGCGATAAGCAGCTTGTCGTAGGGGATGTGAAATTTGCCATTATCAACTTCTACCGCATGGTCTGACGCCAAAATACGGGTGGCGTGTCCGCGAACAAACTTGGCTTTCAGCTTTTGATAGGCTTGTGGTGGGTAACTGTATAATTGATCTCCGGGCACTTCACCGGTCAGGTAATAAGCCAGCCCGGGTCGAGAGTAATAGCCATGCCGGTCGTCGCTTAATAATCTGATTTGCGATTCGGGCTCCTTACTCCGAATGGCTTCTGCAGCGGAAATCGAAGCGACGCCTGAACCGATGGTGAGGTATTGGGTCATGACCTCTCCTCCTTGAATACATCGATTTGCTCGAAACGCAGGACACCACGCGGGCAGCGCGCTACACATTCGCCGCAAGTCAGGCAGTGGGAATCAATAATGGGCTTTCCCAACCAGGCATGGTGGCGTACATCAATGCTGATTGGACAATTAAAGGAGCAAATCCCGCACTGAACACAGCGTATAGGGTCCGGCACAACTTGCCCCGCAGTGAGAACAGTACGGCGTGTAACATCTGGCTTAAATAAAGAGCGCAGATTCATAGTAATAATATAATGGTCGTAATTGGTTACTCAAAGTTACGGGTATATATCCATGAATATTAGGTCAGTTGTTGGGAGATTTTGATAAAAAACAAGGCTGTGGAGTCCCCACAGCCTTGTTTGGGTCGTAAGAACAGATCTTACGAAAGGGGAACGACGTTTGCTGCCTGAAGCCCTTTGGGTCCTTGCTCGATCGAGAACTCCACTTTTTGATCTGGTTCGAGGCGTTTGTAGCCCTCCATATTGATGGAAGAGAAGTGGACGAAAACATCTTCTCCTTCCTCGCGTCCAATGAAGCCGAAGCCTTTGGTCGCATTAAACCATTTGACAGTCCCTACGTATCTTTCTGACATTTTACCTTTCTCCTGCTTTATTTTTTATCCGGATTCGCCCGGGCAGCGCAAATTTATCATGGCTGGAAGACCATGTCAAGCTGCTTTTCAATAATGTTATTTGTTAATTATATGGTTCTAAATGGGGGAATAGTTTTTTCATGAGAACAGCATAACGGGATGTAAAATGGATCCATGGTGATGAAAGCCGTGTGACAGGTTGAGACTGCCGGATCACAGCGCGCAGCTCGGCCGCATTCGAAAAAGGGGGTATGATGAGAATTGCATGTCCGACCTCGTAGGAGACATGGGCGTCCGATCCGACCGTGCCGGGGATGTCATGCTCACGGGCGAATGCCAGTGCCTGATCGTTGTAAGAAGCAAGCATGCAGCGGGAGTTAAATGTCTCGATCGCATCCACATCGGACAGGATTTCGAGCAGGTCTTCCTGCTTCCAACCGCGACGGGGGTCCAGCGGATGCGAGACACTGATAAAGGCGCCCTGTTGACGCAGACGTTTGATAGTCTCCTGCGGCGGTAGATTAGGCTGAATTTCCTCTGTCAAAAAAGAGGCAAGCAATTCACCCCGGGTGGTCATAATTTCTTCGCCGATGATGACAAGTTCCGGGTCGATGACGCGCGCGGCGAAGGCTCCGCCTGTGGAATTATGGTCGGTGACGATCAACCGGTCCAGCCCGATGCGCCTTGCCGCCCGAACCAGATCCTCTGGTCGGGTCAGAGAGTCCTTGGAGAATACAGTATGACAGTGAAATTCGACCTTTAATGAGCTCATCTGGTGGTACCTTTTTTTTGCCGATTTACCTTTTTTGATATAAAATCATATCATATGGAGACCAAGAAATTCTACCAGACGACCAAATTCAGAATAGCCGCGGGCGCGACGGGTTTCCTGCTCGCTTATATTATCCTGGCTCGCATGGACGGTGTCTGGTTCAGTGTATGGGAAATAGTCGCTTTTCTGATTGTTCTGCCCTTCTGGCTTTTCTTTTTCGCCCAGTTCATCTTGCCTGTTCGCAAATTTAGCGATCGTGTCCGGATATTTGAACACCTGCAATTGTATGCCGTGAGAGCTCATGGTCCGGCAGTCATTGTGGAAAACGGTCATATTCGCCAGAGGGAAGGGGAGCAACGCCGGCGGGGGCCGGGAATTATCTGGCTGGATACCGCCAGTGCTGCTGTCCTGAGAACCCCCACTTTCTTTACACGCACGGTTGGCCCGGGGGTGGTGTTTAACTACTTTCATGAATACATCGCGGCGACTGTGGATTTGCACGGTCAGACTCAACCAATGGGTCCAAAGGACAATGAAGACAAAGACGATCCATTCAAGGCTGGCAAAGACGACCCGGAATATGAGGAGATCCAGAAACGACGCTGGGAAACCAGCGCGATGACCAGGGATGGGATTGAGATCGTCGCCTCGATTACGGTAAATTACGGAATCAACCTCCCGTTGGAAAGTTTTAAGAACCCGATGACGCCATTCGGGTACAGCGAGCAGAATGTCTACAATTTTGTGCGCAACAATGTGACGAGCGAAATCATTGGGCGGATGGTCGTGGACATCTGGCGTGAATATGTGCGCAGTTTCAAACTAAGCCAATTATTTGAATCTCCAGAGGGCGACTCGATAAGGACGGTCCTGCAGACCATCTTCGGCACTGTCAATGACCGTCTGGGAAAAGCCAAAGTAAATGAGATGGACGAATTCGGGAGGCTGACCAAGCGTGAGGTGGACAGTCTTGAATACCATCAGATTCAGGCGATGGGCATCAAAGTCACCGCTAATTTTCGCCGCCTTTGGTTTGACCCGGATGTTGAACAGAAACTGATCAGCGCCTGGACCTCCAACTGGCTGAAGAGCGCGGAGAAGGAACACGATCAAGTTGAACGCCAACGGGCTCTGCGAATGAGAATGGGACAGGAGGGAGCACTTTTGGAATTTGCCCAGTCTGCCAGCCAGGAGATTGGTGTGCAATTCCCGCATAACCGGTCTGAAGCGCTTGAACTGCTGATGCATGGCATCCTGCGTGGCTCGCTGCGCAATGCCACCCTGCAACGCAGGATGACTTCCGAGGCAAACGAGTTGTCAGATATTATTCAGTGGCTGCGTGAAAACCCGGGAGACGGCAATGTCACTGGATAACCGGCGTGTGCCTGCAGACGGACAAATCCCTGCCCCGGATTGGAAGGACCAGCTTCTGGACGGTCTTTTCGAACTGACCCATCGCGGGGCTAGACGCCGGCAGGCATTCCGCTTCTGGCTGGCTATATTGTTCTGGCTGGGTCTGGCCTGGTTCAACTGGGGCGGGACGTTACGACAGGATCTTAGCAACTTCTTTTACGCCTTCCTTACCCCTCAGGGTAACCTGGTCAGCAGTCTGGTTACCATCCTTGAACATTTGTTCGCCCCGCCAGTACTACGCGGCATAATCGTCGTCGTAGCAGCATATTGGTTAGCATTCCAGGCGGCTTACATCTTTCTGGCGGACATTTTTGAGCAAGACGAGGATGTAGGGTGGGAGTTCATCAGGCAGGCTGCTTTCGCCTCCCGCTACCATACCATCAATGTCAGCAAAGGCAAGATTCATCCTTATTATGAAGATTCCCCGATTTTATTGATTGGTGGACCCGGTGAGCTGCAAGTTGAATTAGATAGCGCTGTACTTGTGGAAGGACCGGATGGCAACCACGTAATTGGTCCGACTAGCCGAGAACACCGTGGAAGAGCCCGTTTGCATGGCTTTGAGCGTATCCGCCAGTGTGTGGATCTGCGTGATCAGCATAATACCCAGACGGTGGTCGCACGAAGCCGGGACGGGATTCTGATCTCTGCCCGTGATATCCGCTACATGTACAGTATTGCCCGCGGATCGCATATCCCCTCGCGTGCCAATCCTTATTTGTTTGACGAGGAGGCGGTTCGAAAGCAGGTCTACACCCAGACACGCCATGTTGGGAAATCCACCGGGGACCCGGATTGGAAGAAAACTCTCCCGGGAGGTATTTTCACGCAAATCAACCGGCATCTGGGTGGATTCATCAGCTCATATAATATCGGCGAATTTCTGGCTAACATTGGCGAGCCGGAGATGGATGAACTTCATGAGCGTGAAGAGCATATCGCCCAGACCAGTGAACGTATTGCGGGAGGTGGTGAAACCAATTCCACCCTCCGGTTGGAACCAGGCAAGTTCATCCCGCGCACCAACATCAGCAATCTTTTCCAGGACGTGGAATTTGCCAAGGTCCAGCAAAGGAAGGGTTTCCAACTGCTCTGGATTGGGGTCGGCACCTGGGACACGCCTGATACGGGTATCCTCGAGAATCATCTCCAAGCCTGGCTGCTCAGCCGCGATAATGCGCTGCGGGGAAACCCTCAGAAACTTCAAGAAATTGAAGATGATGCACGTATGCAGGAATTATTACGGTTAATACAGGAAATGCTGGCTGCGTTCCAGGGTTCCATGGAAAAAAGCGGAACACCCGACCAGGTCATTGACGTGATGCTGGCTGATTTCCATGAACGACTCAAACTGGCACTCGATCTTTACCAGCGTGACGGGCAGGACCCGCCCCTTGAATTATTAGATGCAATTCGTGTAATCAACGAGATACGCGGATTCGCCGATCACTGGGTAGGTGTATGATGATTCGCTCGAAGGGAAAGAATAGCCGGTCAGGTCCCGTGCTTGTGGTTGGCGCGGCAGGATTGGATGTAATTGCGCACCTCGACGGGGGCTTCAAACCGGGTTCTTCCAACCCGGCCAAAGTACGCACTTCGTACGGAGGAGTAGCACGCAATGTTGCTGAAAATCTCGCAAGACTGGGGCAGGAGGTAACCCTGCTGACCGTAACCGGCAAGGATCAGAATGGATCGCAAATTCTGGCGTATACCGAAAAAGCGGGCGTGGATATTTCTCAGTCGATCTGCACCGATATTTATCCCACCGGTTTCTACATGGGCATCGTCAGCAGGAAGGGGCAGGTGGAGCTGGCCGTAGATGATATGAGGGTGATGTCTTGCCTGACCCCGGAAGAATTGGAAAAACGGGTCAATCTATTTAAGACAGCTTCGCTGGTGTTTTTGGATGCCAACCTGCCTGAGGATACGCTTAAGACCGCGATTGGACTGGCGCGAAAAAACAAGGTGCCTCTGTGTGCTGATCCGGCCTCGTCATCGCTGGCGCTGAAGTTGCTGCCTCATTTGCCGGGTTTTTACCTGATCACACCTAACAGCACTGAGGCTGGGATTTTGACCGGCGGAGAATTCGATTCCTCGGATCGTAAGGCAGCCATGCGGGTCGCTCGTCACCTGGTAAACCTGGGGGTTGAGATCGCGCTCATCACTCTGGCGGAGTTTGGGGTCTGCTATGCCACTTCGGAAACAACCGGGCAAATCCCGGCCATCAAGACGCGGGTAGTCGATCCTACCGGCGCAGGAGATGCGCTCACGGCAGCAGTGATTTTTGCGTTGCTTAACGACATGGATATCGATGAAGCAGTCAGGCTGGGGGTCTCAGCAGCGTCCCTTGCGCTTCGCCATCCAGGCACGGTCGTTCCCGACCTGTCACTTGAAAAATTGTACGACCAACTGTTGGTTTAGCGATGCCTCAGAATCTTCCTTCCTCTTTTGTCCTATCTTCAGAGGTTGCCCGGGCGCTTAAGCTTGGGTTGCCGGTGGTCGCGCTGGAATCGACGGTCATCACGCATGGATTACCGCGCCCGCAAAACCTGTCTTTGTCAGAAGAAATGGAAACTCAGATCCGCAATGAAGGAGCCGTGCCTGCCACTGTAGCTTTGCTTGAAGGTTGGGTGCGGGTGGGTCTGAGTGCCGTAGAGCTCGACCAGTTAGCCCTGGTGCCAGATCCAGTTAAAGTGAGCCGGCGGGATTTTTCAAACGCGATATGGACCGGGGCGTCGGGAGGTACAACCGTCGCTGGAACGATGTACGCAGCGAATCTTGCCGGGATCAAGGTTTTTGCGACAGGTGGGATAGGCGGAGTGCATCGTGAGCATCGTTTCGACGTCTCAACCGACCTTCAGGCTCTAGCGGACACGCCGATGATCGTGGTGTGCGCGGGGGCAAAATCCATTCTTGATTTACCAGCCACGCTTGAATACCTTGAGACCATGTCTGTCCCGGTTATCGGCTGGCAAACCGATGAGTTCCCGGCATTTTTCTCGACATCATCCCGCCTGCCAGTCAGCATGCGGATTGATTCATTGGAAGAAATGATTGATTTTTATCACTGGCACGAGGAACTGGGATTGCCTTGTTCCTTGTTGGTGGCACAACCCATCCCGTCTCAAGCCGCGATGGACAGAGGGGAGATTGAAGAGGCAGAGAAGCATGCATCCGCTGAAGCGATTGAGAAGGATATTCACGGGCAGGCATTGACGCCGTTCCTGCTTAAACGTGTCAACGAATTAACCAAAGGGAAATCATTGAGAGCAAATCTGGCGCTGCTACTCAATAACGCACGCCTGGCGGCACAAATCGCCCGGTCGCTGGCAGGCTCAGGAAGGCAAAAAGCCATTTAGATTATTCAAAAAACTCCCCAGGCGAAACTGGGGAGTTGTGTTATTTATTCAGTAATTCCTGGATGAGTTGATCGGGGACTTGAACGGCGACCACTTCACCGCGCACCGTGATGATTCCGCTGGCAGTGATCCATTCTTCGATAATCACTTTGCGCACTTTGTTCTCCTTGATTTTTCCACGCACTTCCAGCGTAATCCCGAGCGGGGTGGGCTTGAGATAGTCGACATGCAGGGAAGCGGTAAGAAAACGAAATGGAGGTTCGGTATCCATGTCTCGGTTCTCAGCGCGATAGGCAGCCGCAGCAGCTGTGCCAGTGCCGTGGCAGTCGATCAATGAAGCCAGCAACCCGCCATAGACATAGCCGGGGATGGCAATATGGTGTGGATTTGGCACAAAGTGGCAGACGGATTCATCTCCATCCCAGTAGCTCTTGATCTGATGACCAAATTCATTCAAGCGCCCGCAACCATAACAATGGGCCAGGTGTTCGGGGTAGTAATCCTGGAAAGCTTTTAACAGCATTTTATCTCACCTGCCATGGGTTGGATTACCGGGTGGGTGTCCGGGAGGGCTGGTGCGTGTCGGTAGGTTTGGGGGTCCACGTGGGTTGTAGCGTGGAGGTGGGTATTTTGGTCTTTGTTGGACCCCTGGTGGAGGTGGCCGTGTTGGTGCGGGTAGGGAAGCGGGTTGGTGAGGCAGTAGGAGGCTCGCCCTCCACAATGAACGTCCCGACTACTTTCCATTCAGTCCCGACAAAGATGACCACCTGGTAGTTGCCGGGCAGCCACTTTTCGGGTGAGGGTTGCCAATCGGTAAAACCGTAACCGCCGAGTTCCCCATCCCAGGGTTTGGTCTCATAATGAACCAATTCCCCATCGCGGTACCACAGGGCAGTCCACTGCACACCGGGGATCATCTTATCGTAGCTGAATATGGCAAACATGCGCCGGATAGGGTTCTTGAAGACCGTCGCTGGACCGACCGGCTGATATTTGTTGTCAATGGATTGAGCGAATTGCAGCGGGCTGAAAATCGCATCCGGATTAGGAGTGACGACACTGGCGAAGGATGCTTCGATGGCAGGTGGGATAAAGGGGGTGGATGTCGCTGTGGGCGTATCTGTGACGGCGGGCGTATTGGTGATGCTGGGGGTCAGGGTAATGGTCGGTGTCAGCGAAATGGTCGGGGTGAGCGTGATGGTAGGAGTAGGGCTCAGCGTCGGCGATGGTGGAAAATATTGATAGGCGACTGGTTCGGTGTATCGTCCAACCGCAAAAGCTGCCGCGCCGAGCAGTATGGCCATTCCCATCAACCTCCATCCGCTGGCGATCTTCTGCTGGCGGATGCGGAAAAAGCGTGTCCGCTGTCCATCGCGGATGGCACGCATCCCAAACAACAGGCCGAGCAAGGCTCCGACGACCAGCAGAAAAACAGCTGTCAACGTGAAAGTACGGATGTCGAGATTCATCGAAAATGATTATAGCATTAACGTCCGGGGGCTTTTTCGTTGCACGATTACCGGTTCTGTGCGAAAATGACTCTATGTCAGAACTCGTTTTTCTCAAGCTCGGCGGATCGCTGATCACGGATAAAACCGTTGCCTTCACCCCGCGGCTGGAGAAAATGGCGGGTCTTGCCGCTGAAATTGCGATGATGCTCCAGACGCGCCAGGACCTGTCACTCGTGTTGGGGCATGGTTCCGGTTCTTTTGGGCATACGCCTGCCAAAAAACATGGTACCCGTCAGGGTGTGAATACGCCTGAACAATGGGCTGGTTTTACCGAAGTCTGGTACCAGGCTTCGACGCTCAACCGCTTTATGCTGGATGCTTTGCACGCGGTAGGAGTCCCATCGGTGGCACTGGCGCCGGTGGCTTCGGTTATTGCAAGGGATGGGCAGGTATCTCGCTGGGACTTAGGTCCTTTGCTCTTTGCATTGAAAGCCAGGATGGTGCCGGTGGTCTACGGGGATGTCGTTTTTGACGAAGTTCGCGGTGGAACAATCCTTTCCACTGAGGATTTATTTGTACACCTGGCGCGCGAACTCCGACCGCAGCGGATATTATTGGCGGGTCTCGAAGCAGCGGTCTGGGCGGATTTCCCGACGCGCAAAGCAAAGGTGGAGCATATCACGCCGGAGTCGTTTACCAGGATCAAACAGGGAGTGGGAGCCGGTCTGGGGGCGGATGTCACTGGCGGGATGGAATCCAAAGTTACGCAGATGCTTGACCTGGTGCGGGAAATCCCAGGCTTGACGGTCCAGATTTTCTCCGGCGAGGAGCCTGGAAACCTCGAGAAAGCCCTGCGGGGGGAGACCATCGGTTCCATAATTTCAGGTTTATGACAAAAATCACAAATTGGGGGACGCAAGGCTATTGCATTATTTGTGAAAATTTTCCATAATAGAAGCGAATTTCATCCGTGTGCTTTCAAAAAAGGAGTGGACATGGCAACAAAAGCAAAACCCAAAGCTGCCCCCAAGGCAAAAGCTAAAGTGAAGACGTCCAATGCAAAGGCGTCGAGTACCAAATCGATTACCACCAAAGCGGTGAAGAGACCCGCAACCAAAAAAGCTGCT
>JBGOXG010000156.1:0-5293 GCA_041479025.1 Anaerolineae bacterium | reverse complement strand
TTAAATAACCCTTGAAAAGTGAAGCTTGACTCTTCGATTTGAAATTTGTATAATTGGTTATATTGTTATAATGTTATAACCAACTATACAAAACCGTTTCTTCCGGAAAGAGCACATTTAGACATGACTTCGTTCCAACAGCTTGACAAGCATAGCTCCGAGTCACTTTATGTCCAGCTTTCTAACCGGTTAAAAAATATGATTGAAACCGGTGAATTGACAACTGGTGACCGTGTGCCACCTGAGCGTGAGCTGGCTGAGTCTTTGAAGGTCAGTAGAATTACGGCACGTCAGGCGATTGAAGCCCTGGTAAAGAGTGGTCTGGTTTATCGCGAACGCGGGAAAGGTACATTTGTCGCTGAGCCTCATATGGAAAGCGTGATGGGCTTTACCAGTTTTAGCGAGGATATGAAATCGCGAGGGCTGACCCCAAGTTCCAGAGTTCTTACCCAATTGCTAACCCGTGTGGATGAGAAAATGCAGAAGGTGTTGAAACTGGGAACCGATGATCAGGCGATTCATATCGTCCGGCTCCGTTTGGCGGATGACAAACCAGTAGCTCTGCAATCCACCTATTTACCTGCTCGGTTGTGCCCTGGTTTGGAATCCCAGGATTTGAGGTCGACATCCCTTTATTCGATATTGCGCGATAAATATTACGTCCACCCCGCCTGGACAGAAGCCAAGGTGGAAGTCCGGATTTCTACAGAAGAAGAAGCCGACCTTCTTCAAATCGAAAAGAATGAACCAGTCCTGATTATTAAAGGCCTCACTTTTACAAAATCTTTTGAAATAATTGAAAGTGTTCGGACAGTATATAAAGGTAAGGATCTTTCTCTCTATATTGGCCGTCAGCGGATCCGAACCTAGTATGACAACACCCATACTACCCCTATCATATGCAAGCTAACATATTTGAACATCCCGGAATCATTTACTGCGCAGACACCCCAGAGCCTGCCTCCTCGGTGGGTATAGTGAGGCTGCGTATTCTATTGGCAGGTATTTGTAGTACGGTTGTTTATTTATTGTATGGGAGCTTCCCGGTCCATCCACCCCAAATTTCGGTTCATGATCTGTGGTTGTGATGTTGGTTCGTTGGGTGCTTTGTAAAAGGAAAATGCTGATTCGTTCGCAGGGAGACGTCCAATAACTACCACTTTGAACTCCGAGCTTGTTTTGACGGTCGATCTGGGAGGCACTAAGGTAGCCACCGCATTGATCAGCTCCAGAGGTGAAATTCTCTTTCACGACGAAGAGCCTACCTGCCAGGAAGGACCCCAAAATGGCATCAACCAGATTATTCGGTTATTGCAACAATTATTGATGCAATCCGGTTTGACTTCCGAACAGATAAAAGGTATCGGCGTTGGCATTCCAGCAGTCCTAAGGCAGGATGATGACCTCGTGATCTGGGCTCCCAACCTAAAGGACTGGCACAATGTAGCCTTAGGTCCAGCCCTGGAAGAGCATCTGGGCATTCCGACCTTCATTGAATATGATGGCCATACGGCAGTACTTGGAGAATGGTGGAAAGGTGCCGGACAGGGCTACCGCTCAATTGCTATGGTGATTGTTGGCACGGGGATAGGTGGTGGATTGATTTTGGATGGAAAGCTCTATCGAGGTTTCAATCGTCTGGCAGGAGCTGCCGGTTGGTTTGCCCTGACAAGTGATGCAACAGATCATTCCCTACGAGGTTCTTCACTGGGTCATTGGGAATCCCTGGCGGCCGGGCCAGGGATAGCTGACCGGGCAACGGCACTGCTACCAAATCATCCTGGTTCTAGCTTGAATGGAAAGGTGCCTCTGACAGCCAAAGATATTTTCGATCAAGCCCGCACCGGAGATCCTTTTGCCCAGGAATGCGTGGAAGAAACCGCTAATATCCTTGGAATAGGGATCGCAAATATTGTCAGCCTTGTCAATCCAGAAATTATTATTCTGGGTGGGAGTGTGGGCCGGCAAGGCGACCTGCTTGAGGAAAGAATTCGTGAGGTTGTATTGCGCTGGGCGCAGCCAATATCCGCCAAATCAGTAGTTTTTCGGTCTTCCGAGCTTGGAGTAATGGCCGGTCTCTACGGAGCTGCCTACGCAGTACTTGATCGTACCAAACAAAAAGAAGTTTAAGAAAGGAGGATAAAACTAGATAAACAAACGCTTGATCATTAGACAGAATCGCAAAGCTCTTCAATCAACCATCCAATATATCCTGTTAAGGAGGAATAAGAATGAAACCAGCTTTTGCAAAATTTGTTATTACCACGCTAGTAGTAATTTTACTGGCATCCGCGTGTAGCCCTGCGGCTACTCCTGCCCCTGTACAGCCAACGACAGCTGCTGCAGCTCCTGCAGCGCCAGCCAACACCGCCGTTCCTGCCGCTCCGGCTGAATTTGTTCGGCTAAATCTTGCCATCCAAGGCGAAGATCGCAATGAGCTAAACCTGTACAATCAACTCATCGCTGATTTTGAAAAGACTCATCCGAACATCTCTGTCAGCGTTGACTGGCAGCCTTGGGATGCGTTTAACACGAAATTGCAGACCGGGTTTGCTGCTGGCACCCCCCCAGATGTATTCTGGCTTTGGATCAACAACATGGAGTTCTATGCTTCGCGAGGCAAATTGCTGGATATAACACCCTACGTGAAGCGCGATAATTTCAACCTGGATGATTTCTTTCCCGCTTCACTGAATGCTTACCGTTATAAGGATGGGTTATATGCCATTCCCCGTGAAAGCTCAGCGATCGTGCTTTATTACAACAAAGACCTGTTCGATCAGGCAGGGCTCCCCTATCCAGATAAAAACCTGACCTTCGATAAATATCTGGAACTCGCCCAAAAGTTGACCAAGAAAGATGCACAAGGTAACATTACTCAGTTTGGTACCGGACCAATGACAGATTACACAACATTGTGGACGACGATCTGGTCAAATGGCGGCGATGTCTTTGACGAAACCAAGACCAAGTGCGTCATGAACAGCCCTCAGACTATTCAGGCTGTTCAGTGGATGGCAGACCTTTCGAACAAATATCATGTCGCACCCACTGCAGGTGAAGCTGGTGGTATGAACATAGAACAGCTTTTCCTCGCCGGCAAAGTTGCCATGTTCTACTCCGGCCGCTGGTCAACCATGACCTTTTGGAATGCCGCAAATGCTCCAAAATGGGATGTAGCGGATGTTGCCGCAGCTAGTCCAGAAATGAGGAAAACCCGCACCTCTGCTGGTTCTCATGCTATTGCTGCCGATTCGAAGCACCCTGAAGAAGCTTGGGAATTATTGAAATTCCTCAGCTCCAAACAGGCTTACGATTTCCTTTCCGCTTCGGGTGTCATCATTCCTGCCTATATACCGACAGCTAATTCCGATGTCTTCTTGCAACCTGGCAAAGATCCGGCTAATGCGAAAATCTTCCTGGATGCGATGGGCTACGCCAAATTCGAACCGATTGGTCCCAACTATCCGAAGGTGACTGATGTCCTCAATGCAGGTCTAGCCCCCGTCTGGGATGGTTCAAAAACAGCTGCCGAGGTAATCCCTGATTTGTGTCCAAAACTGGAAGCCGCCGCCGGTAATTAATTTCATACACCACACTGGTTGCTTCTTCATCTGATTTTTGGGGAAGTGCTTTTATAAAAAGCACTTCCCCCCCCCACCTGATCAAAAATTTTATACTCTGTTGATAAAAAGAAGGTTTCGATGGGCATGACAAAGATGAAGAATCAATCAGCTATCAGTAATAATCCGAACTCAGGGACAACCATTCCTAAAATGGATCGCAATACCCCCAGACGTTTCAATTACCATTTGAGCATCGGCACAAAAGAGGCAATTGCCGGTTATTTAATGATCCTTCCCTGGATCATCTATTATCTTGCATTTATCGCTGGTCCAATGCTCGGAGCTTTTGTTATTTCCTTTACCAATTGGGATATATTGACTGGCCCAAAATGGATCGGTTTCGAGAACTATCGTGAACTTTTCCATGATGAAATCTTTTGGTTATCCATTTACAACACCGTTTTTTATACCATTCTGGCAATTCCTTTGCACGTTGTCGTTGCGCTTTCAGCTGCATTAATATTGAATATCCGTACAAGGTTTATTGGTATATACCGCACGTTATTCTATATCCCAGTCATTATTTCCCCGGTTGCCATCGGTCTGATGTGGTTATGGCTGCTTTACCCGGACTTTGGGTTGATCAATCTTGGCCTACACAGCATCGGCCTGCCATCTTTAAAATGGATATATGATCCCCATCTTTCAAAACCGATCATTATTGCCATAAATACCTGGCTATTTGGTTCCACGATGGTAATATTTTTGGCGGCCCTTCAAGATGTTCCTCGCGAACTTTATGAAGCAGCCGAAATCGACGGTGCGAACCTCATCGATAAGATTTGGAATGTCACCCTTCCAATGATATCCCCAGCTATCTTCTTTGTGATAGTTTTACAAACCATCGCTTCATTTCAAGTGTTCACCTATGCTTACGTTATGACCAAAGGTGGCCCCGGCAATTCAACCATGTTCACGGTCTTATATATCTGGAAAAATGCCTTCGAATATTTTCGCATGGGTTACGCTACCGCTATTGGCGTCGTCTTATTTTTTATTACCCTAACGGTTACTGTATTTCAATTTTGGTTCTCCAAATTTTGGGTACATTATGAAACACTCTAACTCTACCCGCTCGGATTTTATTAGCTGCTACCTTCACATGAAAAGGTTTTATTAAATGTACTCAAACCGCCATACATCAATTATCGGACGAGTTATCACCCAATTAATTTTGATTCTTATCGCTCTGACCATCATATTCCCGATTTTTTGGATGGTCATAACATCGCTAAAACAGACCGGGACCGAACTGGCATTTCCTCCCCAATGGATACCAAACCCCATTGTCTGGAGAAATTATTTGGTGGTTTTCGAAAGCCTGCCCTTTGGTCGATTTCTCTTTAATTCTGTGCTAATCGCCAGCCTGTGTACGATTGGTCAATTGGTAGTTGGCTCGTTGGTAGCTTTTGGCTTCGCACAAATGCGCTTCCCGGGCAGAGATATCCTGTTTTTGATTTGCTTGAGCAGCATCATGCTCCCTGAGGCTACACTCCTGGTACCAACGTTCATTATGTTTAGTAAATTCGGATGGGTTGATACCATCCTACCTCTTGTTGTTCCAGCCTTTTTTGGTGGGCGAGCTTTTTATATTTTCCTCGCCCGCCAATTTTTCCGCGGTATCCCCCAGGATCTTTTCGATGCTGCTCGAGTAGACGGTTGCACCA
>JBGOXG010000261.1:0-2833 GCA_041479025.1 Anaerolineae bacterium | reverse complement strand
GGCAATATGCTCTCCCCCCTGGTGGATGGGCAAAACCAACTGGGTACTTTTTTCGCTGATTGGGTCGGCATGTGGCACCAGGAAGCCGTCAAAATCGAAGCGGCGTGTGGTTCAGGCGCAGCAGCTTTCCGAGCCGGGTTGATGGCAGTCGCCTCGGGCGATATTGACTCTGCCCTGGTGGTGGGTGTGGAAAAGATGACCGACAAGACTGGTCACGATGTCACTGCCGCCCTGGCCACTGCGGCTGATGCGGACTATGAGGGTGAACAAGGGGTATCGTTCGTGGGGCTGAACGCCCTCATTATGCGACGCTACATGCACGAATATGGCTGGCAGCACGCAGACTTTGCCCCTTTCTCCATCAACGCTCATGCTAACGCAATGAGCAACCCGTATGCCCGCCTGCATGGCCGCATTACCGTGGAGCAATTTGAAAAATCTGCAATGGTTGCCACGCCCATTAACCTGCTGGATGCCTCCCCCACCGGAGATGGTGCTGCTGCTGCGGTCATCGTCCCGGCTGAGAAAGTCACCACGTTTCCAGGCCGTCCGCGCATCCTTGTCGCGGGTTCGGCATCAGCAACCGATACCATCGCCGTCCATAGTCGCAAAGACCCGCTCTTCCTGTCCGCCGCTCAACAGTCCGCAAAGCACGCCTATGATATGGCGGGAATAAACCCCGAGGATATTGACGTATTCGAGCTACACGATGCCTTCTCCATCATGAGCGCACTCTCGCTCGAAGCGTGCGGGTTTGCGGAGCGCGGAAAGGGTGTCAGGCTGGGATTGGATAACGATATCGCCCTACAGGGGAGAATCCCAATCTGCACACGGGGGGGCTTGAAAGCGCGTGGACATCCTGTCGGCGCGACAGGGATGTACCAGATCGTCGAGATCGCCCAACAACTGCGTTGTGAGTGCGGTGAGACTCAGGTGGCGGGTGCCAGAATCGGCATGGCACAAAACATCGGCGGGAGCGGTGCGACTATCCTGACCCATATCCTGAAAGCGGAATAAGATAACCCATAGAATCCATTCACGTGCTATGATTGGATATAGATTGGATCTAGATTAGTTCTTGATTCTCTCTCAATCTTGCCCTATACTAAATGTGTTATTGGAAAGGAGGTAAACGTGAACGACAGACGGAATATTATAAGACGCAGGTTTTCATATTACATGCGGGTTTTGGACGATGACACTCTAAAATTGGTCGGGCACTTATCTGATATCAGTAATAAAGGTTTTAAGATAGACAGCCAGCAGCCTATCGCACCTGGCTTGAATTTTCGTCTTCGTATGGACCTGACAGCCGAGGTGTCGGACAAGGCTTATATAATTTTTTCGGCCATCAGTCGTTGGTGCCAGGTCGACCCTGCCGATCCTTTCGTTCAGAACGTTGGTTTCGAAATTGCGGAGATCAGTTCCGAAGATTCTGCCATATACCAGCGCATCGTAGAAAAATACGGATCATAAGACGGTTTTCGACATTAACTGCCATGCAAGCCGCTGTTTCCAGCGGCTTTTTTTAAGGTAAAATAGAACAGGTAGTTGATTATATTGCCGTCTTGCTCTATACTAGAGGTATCTTGATCAAGGAGGATGTCGTGAAAGAACGGCGAAACATCAAACGGCGGAATATTTCATACTATATGCCGGTACTTGACGACGCAACTCTCGTATTAGTCGGGCATATGACTGATATCAGCCCCAAAGGATTTCGCGTGGATTGCAAGAAGTCGATTCCAAATGGCAAGGATTTTCGTTTGCGTTTGGACATGACCGGCGCAGTGGCAGATAAACCTTACATCACAGTCGTAGTCCGCAGCCGGTGGTCACGGGTTGATCCGACAGACCCTTTCGTCTTCAATGTCGGTTTTGAAATTGTAAGCATGAGTTCACAGGATACCGAAATCTTCCAGCGCATTCTGAACAAATACGGAACGCAGACCAGTTGATAAGGTAAAGTTTTACTCAAGCCACCGATTTCGGTGGCTTTTTATATTAAAATCAAGAGATGCAAATAAAACTTTTCGGTGTCGTCATTAGATTTATTATTTGGCTCATCGCAGATGTCGAACTCTCTGGCCTGGAGAACGTTCCGGATTCCTCATCGTTCGTGATTGCATCCAATCATATCGGGAGATTCGACACTGCCCTGGTCTTTGTCGCGTTAAACCGTACGGATTTCATTCTGCCAGTGGCAGAGAAATATCAAAAGAATCCCTTTACACGGTTCATCGGAAACATGATGGGCGCAATCTGGCTGGACCGGTTTAACACCGATTTCAAAGCCATACGCGAAATCCTGGCTCGTATTAAGCAAGGAGGGGTGCTGGTGATTGCGCCGGAGGGGACGCGTTCCAAAACAGGCACGTTGAACGCAGGCAAGCCCGGCGTCGCCTACCTGGCGGCAAAATCTGGGCTGCCCATTGTCCCCGTCGCGTTGACCGGGACGGAAGACCGGGTCGTATTGGACAACCTCAAACATCTCAGGCGCTCACACTTCATGGGAGTTGCTGGCCAATCATTCAGTCTGCCTCCCCTCAGCGGAAAGAATCGCGACGAGACGTTGCAGGAATACACATACGAAATCATGTGCCGGATCGCGGTGCTCCTGCCCGAAGACAAACGCGGGGTGTATGCGGAACATCCCCGGTTGAAGGCGCTGCTAGGAGAACAATAGGGCGCTAAAAGAAAATGCATCTCTCCGCGCCCATCTGGTTACTTGAATGTGGAATCGGTTAAAGTACTTCTCCAGGGCTTCGCTTCAAGAAACTACCGCCGCCTGCCTTTCCCAGCCATTGCTCCCCATCCACGATCATTTGACCGC
>JBGOXG010000263.1:0-2810 GCA_041479025.1 Anaerolineae bacterium | reverse complement strand
TTTGGAAGAAACAGGCTGAGATATTCGATGCCTTTAAACGGATCAACTTGAATGAAAAACAGACTAACCGAATCGTCCAGAAGTTGAAGCAGTGGAACATCCGGATGGAAAAGGCTCAAAGGGAAGTGGAAAAACATGGGGAGGATTTAGGGGTCTCAGTCCAGGCAGTCAGAAAGTCTTTGAAGATGATCAAGAAGAAAGTGCCTAAGGGAAGTCCTTTTTACCTGGCTGACAAGCTAAAGGATTGGGAGGAGATGAGCAGGATCGCCCGGAATGTCAGAAGGAAGGTAGGCAGAATGGAGGTGGAGTGTGGCCTTTCTTTGGATCAGCTTAAAGAAACATTGAGGGTTATTGAGGCAGGGGAGGCCAAGGCCAGTGAAGCGAAGAGTGAATTGGTGAAGGCCAATTTGAGATTGGTCATCTCCATTGCCAGGAAATACTTGAACCGAGGACTTCCGTTTCTGGATTTGATCCAGGAGGGGAATATCGGGTTAATGAAGGCAGTCGATAAGTTCGAATACCAACGGGGCTATAAGTTTGCTACCTATGCAACATGGTGGGTCCGGCAGGGCATCACGCGGGCCATTGCCGATCAAACCCGGATCATTCGTATCCCTGTCCACATGACCGAGGGCATCAACAAACTGAACCGAACCTCTCGAACCCTGGTTCAGCAGATTGGAAGAAAACCCACTCTGGAGGAAATCGCCGAAAAAATGGAGATGTCTCTGGAAAAAGTGCAAAAGATTTTGAATATCACCCAAAAGCCTATTTCCCTCGAAACCCCTATCGGTAAGGAGGGAGATAGCCGCTTGGAGGATTTTATTGAAGATAAAGAAGTAATTTCCCCTCAGGATGCAGCAATAAGTCTCAATATGACAAGGCAGATTCAAAGAGTCCTCTCGACACTTAGCAAAAGGGAGGAGAAGATTATGAGGCTGCGGTTCGGGATCGGAGAGAAGCACGACCATACCCTGGAGGAGGTGGGACAGGACTTTGATCTTACCCGGGAGCGGATCCGACAGATTCAGGACAAGGCCTTAAGGAAGTTGAAACATTCCAGCCGGGCCAATAAACTAAGGAGTTTCATCGAAAACTAAAAAGGAGAACGACCATGAATATTTATGTCGGAAATCTGTCTTAGTGCTTAGTTGCGGAAGTTCGCATTGTATTTTTTGCGATAATTTCGACCAGCTTTGTCGTGACCCGGGGGGCAGGGTGCTGAGCGCGGGCAGCATCGGCCGGGAAATGACAATGTGCTTATTCTTCTTGACAAAGATAATAAAATACATTAATCTACGCATAGTTACTTTGGGCTTCTTTCCGAAGCCGCTTTATCAAAGGTGGGGAATTCCCTTAAGGGACCGCAAAGCGCCTCTTCTTTAACTTTCTTTCCCTTTTCTTCCCTTATTCTATTCAACTCATTTCAATAACCTTCTGTATTCAACTGTTTCAAGCGATATTAACAACTCAGCCATTTTGATGGCGGTAAGGGAGGTGATTTGTATCCGCTGCAGCAATATTATTACCCAGACAATCTCACTCAAAGAAGGGGATGGATATTGGGGGACGTAAATTCTTAAAAAATAAAAGGAGGGTAAGATATGCATTACACAAAGGTCTTCACAATCTTAGCTTTAAGTCTGGCCGTGGGGTTTTTGGGTTGTACTACGGATAAGAAGGTAGAGGCTCCCACACAAGAGCAAATCACTAAAAACTTGGTTCCACCGAAGGCTGAGGTTAAGGGGCCGGCTTTTCTTGTAGAACTTAACGACATGAAGGTCGTCACGACCGTAAACCTAGCTTCCAAAGAAATCGTCGAGACGCCGAGCCTCAAGGGTAGCATCAAGATAACTAATAAATCGAAAGATATCCTGGACATCCAAGCGGTTACCCTCGAATACTTGGACGAAGCTGGGAAGCCAATCCCTTATAAACCCGATGAGAAAATAATGAAGGTTTATCCGTTTTGGAAGGTTCTTCAGCCTGAAGGTATTGCCGAAGGGTCTTTGGACGTCACGCTCCCAATGAAAGCTATCAAGGAAAAGTCCCTTAGAAAGATAGAAGTCAGCCTGGTCTACGTTCCCTCTCCTCTTAAACGAGAGACTTTGACTTTGTCTGGAAAGGTTGAATAGTTCCTGATGTCAATGCACCCGGCGTTGGACTTTATATTGTCCAACGCCGCATGTTTCATGCGAGTGGGGATTTAATTCGCTCCCTGCAAAGCCGGATGGAATGGGGGAAGTCGCTGACCCACCGTCCCAAACCATTCGGGCATCCATGAAAGTAAGTAAACGTGGCGAACGCTGAAATGCGGGCGCTACCCATCAAAGTCGTCCCCTGAGACGACGTGAAAAGGAGAGTCAAAAAGTATGGCTAAAAAACTATTTGTAGGGGGTCTGAGCTGGGACACGACGGATGACGGTCTCCGCCAAGCGTTTCAGGTCCATGGGGAAATCACCGAAGCCAAAGTCATCACCGACCGTGAAACAGGGCGCTCCCGGGGGTTTGGATTCGTGACTTTCGCGGAGGATGAGAATGCGAAATCGGCGATCTCCAAGCTGGATGGCAGTAGCCTTGACGGCAAGACCATTAAGGTGAACGAGGCCCAGGAAAAGAGTCCTCGCGGAGGCGGCCGATCCGGTGGTGGCTTTGGGGGCGATCGTGGCGGCGGACGCAATCGCTGGTAGCTCCGCCACGCTTATCTATGGACATACTATCGGGGTCGCCTCATCTTCTGGCGGGGCGGCTCCCTTGTTTCTCCGATATATGCTGCCTTTCATTTAAGACGATATCAACTCTAATTTTGA
>JBGOXG010000256.1:0-2918 GCA_041479025.1 Anaerolineae bacterium | reverse complement strand
TAATTAGGCTTTCTTTACAGCCAGACGTTCTCCAAGAATTCCTGTCGGTCTGAAGATCAGCACAAGCACCAGCATGGTAAAGGCAATCCCATCTTTTAACTGGTATGGTGCCACAATGCCCAAGCCATCCAGGAATAGACTGGGTCCAATCGATTCGATGAGGCCGAGAAAAATGCCACCCACCATGGCTCCAGGGATATTCCCGATACCGCCCAATACCGCTGCTGTAAAAGCCTTAATCCCCGGGATAAAACCCATGAAGAAGTGCACCTGCTTGAACATTAAAGCATAGAGGACACCGGCTGCCCCGGCTGCCATCCCGCCAATAACGAATGTGGTGGAAATCATCCTGTCTATATTAATTCCCATCATCAAGGAAGCCTCTTTATCTTCGGAGACTGCACGGATCGCCTTCCCAACACGCGTACGCTGAATAAAGGAATAGAGAGCAACCAATAGCAATGCAGCAGCCACAATCACTACCAAATGAATGCGTAAGATTCTATATTCCCCGAAAACAATTTGACCTTCCATTATCCTCACCACTGGATAAGCCTGGAACCCGGCACCATAAAGTCCCCGAAAGGTATATTGGAGAAAGAAGGAGGCTCCAATCGCCGTGATGAGAGGAATCAAACGGGGTGCGTTCCGAAGGGGCCGGTAAGCCACCCGTTCCAGAAGAAACGCGATCAACGTTGAAGTCGCCATGGCAACAAGGAAAATGACAATTAAACAAATGATGGGCTGACGATCTAAAAAACCCGAGGAATAAAAAGCAGCCGCAACATAATAAGCGGTGTAAGGCCCACTCATAAAGACTTCGCTATGGGCGAAATTGATCATCCGCAAAACTCCATAGACGATGGTATAACCCATGGCGATAAGGGCGTAGATGCTCCCCTGTGCCAAACCGAAGATGAGGAAATCAAACCAGTGGTACCGGGAATATCGGCCTGCGGTTAAGGTGGCTGCAGATCCCCAAATAATCACAGCTAAAATTACGCCTCCAATTAACCACATGGCGACATCCGTGGGAGTGATCCTTTCCTTCAATCGCCTCAATTGCTGTAGCATAAAGGCCTCCAGCCCTGTAATCTTTCAACCAAAAAATCAAAAACAAATCCCCTCACCCTATTCCTCTCCTTTTTTGGGGGAGAGGAGGGTGAGGGGGTCATTTCTTAATAACACCACGTTACTTCTTGGCTGGGGCTTTCTTAGCTGGAGCTTTCGGCGCTGCTGCTGCGTAAGGCTTCCAGATCGGTGTGTCCGGCATTACCAACTTCTTAACGTTCTCTTCCGTCGTTTTGTAGACCCCAATCTTCGGGTCAGCACAGTCACCATACTGGTCGCAATTGATTGTTCCTGTCAGGCCTTTGAAACCCTTTGTAGCATAAAGGGCGTCCCTCAGTTTCCCGCGATCAATGGTGAGTGACCCATCTGGAGCTTTTTGGGCCACCTTCTCAATAGCGGCAAAGATGATCATGGCGGCATCATAGGCATGAGCATGGAAAGGGGCCAAGGGTTTTTCGCCATACTTCTTTTGATGCTCCTCTAAGAACTTCTTGTAGCCACCCGCAAAGGCTGAAAAGTCTGGGCTCGAGTGATACATCCCTATTGCCGTCTCCCCTGCAGCCTTATAGAAGTCAGGCGAGAAGATACCATCGGCACCCATCAGACCCACTTTCTCCAAGCCCTTTACTTCCTTCACCTGGCGAGTGATATGTCCACCCGCTGCGATAAAAATGGGGTAATAAATGAACTCGGGTTTTCCTGTTGCGATCTTGGTTAACATCGGGCGCATATCTGTATCAGTAGGAGACACAGCCTCCTGAGCAGTGACCGTTCCACCTAATTTCTTGAAGGTCTCGGCAAAGACAGCCTGCAGTTGCTCTGCATAGACGCTTCCGTCATGGATGGTTGCAGCCCTCTTGACCTTCAGTTGCTTTATGGCAAACTCTGCTGCTACGGCTCCCTGCACCTTATCGTTATGGCATGTCCTTAGATAACCATCATACTCCGGCCCGCGCTTCGGGTCTGTTAAATATGGTGCAGTATTCGAGGGAGAGACTGTCGGTATACCAGCCTTCCAGAGAATTGGTACGCCAGGTTTTGCCTCGCTGGAGCAGTTCGAACCAATCGCTGCCACAATGGTCGGGTCGGCGGCAAGTTTGGTCGCAGCCGCTTGGCCACCTTCGGCGTTACACCCTGTGTCTTGAAAGGTCAATTTAATGGGATGTCCCAGCAGTTTCCCACCCTTGTCAGCAGTAGCAATCTCAACACCACGTCTGGTATCAGTACCCAACGAGGCATCCGCGCCTGCAATGACCATCCAGCTGGCAATGTGAATGGGTTCCCCGGGTTTGATCTTCACGACGCCTGATTTGCCTTCAAACTTGACTTGTGCTGGTGCGGAAACCACAACCAGGCAAGCTACCATAACGAGTACAATTGACAAAATAAAAATGTGTTTCATAGGTACCTCCTTTCTTGGTAAATATCAGATAATTTAAAAAACCAAAACCTGTGCTTTTTTTCCTACAGCGCATCACCCCCTCTCAAAGCCCCTTCGTTGTAAGTGGAGCAATATTATTAAAAGCAAATCTTTTTGTCAAGTTATTCCTAAGAGAGCTCTGAAGAACTACTACACGCTCTCTTGATTGCACAGATTTCAAAACAGGATTACATAGATTCTCCTGATTTTTCGATGCATTTCGTATTGGATTTTGAAATTTGAAAATTGGGTTTTTAGAATCTTAGAGTTTTCTGCCAGACCTCTTTGAGGTTGTAAATATTGGTTTCTACAACAGTCTTCCCATGCAAACCAACCATTCGAAAGATTTCGTCATCTGTAACCACCCCGATCTCTCCATAAACCGCATCACCGAGAAGCGCTTCAAAGGCACTCTTCTTTGTTGGAT
>JBGOXG010000027.1:0-20335 GCA_041479025.1 Anaerolineae bacterium | reverse complement strand
GGTCTGGTTTCAATGGGCATGCCCGGTTTTTCTGGATTTATCGCCGAGTTTCCAATATTCATGGGGATGTGGGAAACGCTCCCCTGGGTGGCAATCCTGGCATCTCTTTCAATTGTCATCACCGCCGCTTATGTTTTGATAGTCGTCCGCCGTGTATTCTTTGGCGATATGCCTGTCGAATTTGAAGGCCATATCGGTCCGATCTCTTCTCTCGATAAATTGGCGATTGTGACTCTTTGTGTGGTTATGGTGGCGCTGGGCATATTCCCTTGGTTGATGGTTCCAATGGTTCAAAGCGGTGTCAAGAATATCATGAGCCTCCTGGGAGGTGCATAAGTGTCTGGATTAAGCTCCCCTAATTTCCTGTCTATAATGCCCGAGGCGTTGATCCTGCTCCTTGGCATTCTGGTGCTGATTATTGACCCTTTCTGGAATGAAAAATCGCGTCGGATAAACCTCGGCTGGTTGACAGTGGGTGGTTTAATGGCGATCCTGGTGATAATCTTGATGGTTGACAGACCAGGCAATCCGATATTCACCTGGGGTGGCATGATTCGTTATGATTGGCTGTCGTTTTCTTTCAAGCTGCTCTTCATTTTTGCCGGTGCAATCACGGCTATATTTATGATGGATGTGGAGCGGTTGGGGCAAAGGGCGGAGGCTTACCTCCTTCTCCTGGCTTCGCTGATCGGGATGAGCTTGATGGCTTCTTCCGGGGATTTGATCATGCTGTATTTGGCTATCGAGACAACATCCATCCCACTCTATGTGCTCTCCGGTTTCTTGCTGGATGATAGGTTCTCAGTCGAATCGGGTTTTAAATACCTGCTGTTTGGCGCAATGACCTCGGCGGTTCTGCTTTACGGGTTCAGTCTGCTCTTTGGATTTGCAGGGACGACAAACATTTATAATCTGGCTGGTCTTTTTCAAACTCTTACCCCCCTGGCGCTGGGTGTGTTGATCTTTGTAATAGTTGGGCTGGCGTTTAAAATTTCCGCGGTGCCATTCCACTTCTGGGCACCTGATGTATATCAGGGTTCCCCAACGCCGGTTGCAGGATTTCTCTCCACGGCATCTAAAGCAGCAGGTTTTGCAGTTCTATTGCGCCTTTTTGTGATTGCTTTCCCGGATGTTTCCGCGAATTGGACTTGGATTTTGGCTATTGTCGCCACATTGACCATGACGGTGGGCAATTTCCTGGCGATTGCTCAAAAGAATATTAAACGAATGCTGGCCTATTCCTCCATCGCGCACGCCGGGTATGTGCTTATTGGCGTTGTGGCTTACTCTGAGCTTGGAGCAACCAGTGTTGTTTATTACCTCATCGCTTATATAATGACCAACCTGGCTGCTTTTGGCGCAGTAGTCGCTTATGGCCGCGTCACAGGCTCTGATGAGATAAAATCATATGCCGGATTAAGTCGCCGCTCTCCGGCTCTTGCGCTGGTGATGCTGGTGGCATTCTTTTCATTGGCAGGCATGCCACCCTTCGGTGGTTTTGTCGCCAAAGTGTTTGTCTTTACTTCAGCAATCGAATCACAATGGTTATGGCTGGCAGTTGTCGGTGTGCTGAACTCTATTGTTGGTCTTTACTACTACCTGACTGTCCTCAAATATGTTTATTTATACCGAGCAGAGAATGAGGACGATGAAAGGAAACCATTACCTATCTCGCGTCCTTATACAATTGCCCTGGTCGTCCTATCCCTGGGCATTATTGTGGTGGGTGTATTCTTAACGCCGTGGTTCAACATGGCGACGAATGCTGCAATGAGCATCTTCTAAATTGACGCTCAAAAAATCTCTATGATATAATCCAGTGCCATGAGCCTATCGGACGATCAGAAAAAAGACCGCCTGCAACATGCTTATAACCTGACTTTGGCAAGCGTTGCAGGGCAAGTGGGGTGCCTGACGCTGATAATTATTATTATTGCATTGTTCGTCGGACTATGGCTCGATAATACGCTCGATTCTAAACCCTTATTTACTTTGTTATTAATGATAGGCAGTGTGCCGGTGACGCTTATTTTAATGTTTAAGATCGTCACAACGGCCACAAACCACATGAAACCCGACTCACCGAAGCAACTGGTTGAAAAACATGAGGAGGAAACGAATCGTGGCTGAGAAAAAATCCAGTCCCTGGTGGCGTAAGAACCGTTATCTGGTTCTTATCTTTATCATCCTGAGTATCATCGCTGCAGGATTATTCCCTCCCGTAAGACCTCATATTCAGTTACCCGCAGAACTTGTTCCTCCGGTCGTCGCATTGGTGGTAGGCGGAATCAGCATTATTGCAGCAATTGCACTGTCGATTGCTGCTCGTCGTGTGGAAATGCTGCTCATGGTCTTATGGATCGGAGGATTGACTGCGCTTCCGTTCATTTTCCATTTCGAATGGACAAACACAATGGTCGCGGTGGTGATAGCTGATATCATTTTGATGTTCATCGCCTATGGGATATACCGCGCTGCCGCCAGTGGAAAACTTGTACCTGGAGGTTTCTCAGGGGCGATTGAAGCGCTTCTGGAAGCTTTGTTTAATTTAACGGAAGGCACTGCAGGAAAATGGACGAAATCCATTTTCCCCTGGTTTGCTACTATTACCTTGCTGGTTCTCGTTGTCAACTGGATGGAACTCGTCCCGGGCGTGGACAGCGTCGGTGTGTTTGAGCCTGTGGCGATACAAGGTGAACACGGCGCCTATGTTTTGGATCTCGGCGTGGCAAAAACAATTGTCACTGGAATGATCAAGGGGATGGATGTAAAAGAAGAGGATGTCAATCTGGTTCCATTCGTCCGGGTCGCATCCACAGACCTGAATTTCACACTCTCATTGGCTCTTATCGCTGTCGTAATGGTGCAGGTGATGGGGATTCGCGCACAAGGCGCAGCATATTTCACCAAATTCTTCAACACCAGCACATTCTTCAGCAAGCCCATTTTCGGGATCATTGATTTCTTCGTGGGTCTTCTCGAACTGGTTTCAGAGTTCTCGAAAGTACTCTCGTTTACTTTCCGTCTTTTCGGCAATATTTTCGCCGGTTCGGTTTTGCTGTTCGTAATGGGTTCTCTGCTCGGACGAGTGGCATTCCTTCAAACCGGTTTTCTGATGCTGGAATTCTTTGTTGGTCTGATCCAGGCAGTTGTTTTCGGTCTGCTGACCATGACATTCATGGCGCAGGCAACCCAGGGTCACGGCGAACATCATGAAGAGGCACATTAGCTAGTCTTCGGGCGGCGAGCGCCCGGGTAATACACCATCTCAAGTGGCGGTTTCCCCGCCCGAAACTGATTACGGAGGTTAATTCATGGACTTCGCTGCTGCTCAAATTCTTGGTAAATTGGTTGGCGCCGGTCTTGCGATGATCGGTGCGATTGGTGCAGGTGCCGGCATCGGTATTGTCACAAGTGGTGCCGTGCAGGCAATGGGACGTAATCCAGACGCGACCGGTACCATTCAGACAAACATGATCCTGGGCATCGCCTTTGCTGAGGCGGTTGCCATTTACTGTCTGGTCGTCGCACTCCTGATTCTGTTTGTTTTTTAATTAGTTTAGAAGACAAAGGAGGGTAAATTGGAAAAACTCGGTATTAACTTAGGCTATTTGCTTGTACAAATCTTCAACTTCGCAATTCTCATTATCGTCTTGCGTGTCTGGGTTTATAAACCCTTGGTTGGCTTGCTTGAACGACGCTCACAATCTATTGCCCAGGGGCTTGAAGATGCGCGCGTTGCTGCGGAAGCTCGTGCCAATGCTGAAAAAGAAGCCGAAAAGATAATCACTGATGCTAACCGACAGGCAAGTCAGATAGTAGCTGAAGCAAAAGACCGCGCAGAAGTTGCCGCCCGGGATGTGAAAGCTTCTGCTGAAGTTGAAGCAGGAAAAGTACGAGAAAAGGCGCTTGCAGAATTTGAAGAAGAGCGTAACCGTATCCTCGGTGATTTGCGTGGTCAAATTGCTGGCATCTCTATCGCCGCTGCCCAGAAACTTGTGGGCGAGGCTTTGGACGAAAAACGACAGCATATACTCCTAGATGAATTCTTTTCAGGGGTTAAGTCAGGAAAACTGGTCGTAATGGATAGCTCAACGTTCAAGGGCGCATCAGCAGAAGTCACGAGCGCTTTGCCGCTGACCTCAACCGAACAGAATACTGTAAAAAGCGAGATTTTATCAAAAACTGGAGCGGAAGCTGTGACCTTCCGCGTGGACTCCTCCATACTTGGTGGCTTGGTTGTTCGCGTTGGTGATAAAGTCCTTGATGGATCTGTTGCAGGCAAGCTCGAAGGATTACGGACAAGCCTGCACTAATTCTTGTTTAATTTCCAGGAGGGTTTTGACGCTCCCCGTCAAGACCCTCTTTGCTTTTAACCGGGTTTAGGGTACACTGCCTTTCTAGTTTATGTTAACTCTAAAAGATATTTTCAAAGATTTTCCCTTAGAAATCCTGCAAGGAAACCCCTCCAGTGTTGTCATTAATAAGATCGTTTCCGACTCGCGGCTGGTGGAAACCGGTTCCTTGTTTGTTGCTGTTACCGGTGGATCCAAGGATGGGCATCTGTACATTTCTGACGCAATTAACCGGGGGGCTGCTGCGGTCATTGGCGAGCAACCGATCTCGGGTGGGATTTCGGTTCCATACATTCAGGTCCAGAATTCCCGCCAGTCATTGACTCACCTTGCGGCAGCTTTTCATGGTCATCCTGCCCGAAAATTAACAATGATTGGGATAACAGGTACGGATGGGAAAACAACCACCTGCAACCTTCTTTACCAGATTTTACTTGCGGCGAGGATAAAAGTTGGAATGATTTCCACTGTAAACGCGGTGATCGGTGGGGAAATTCTTGATACGGGATTTCATGTAACAACTCCTGATGCGCTTGATGTTCAACGCTACCTCGCAAAAATGGTGGAAGCAGGACTGACCCATGTTATTCTTGAAGCTACCTCACATGGTTTGGCGCAATACAGGGTGGATGCCTGCGAATTCGATATTGGCGTGGTCACCAATATCACCCATGAACACTTGGATTACCACGGCACCTATGAAAATTACCGAGTCGCTAAAGCGCGATTATTTATTGGTTTAGCGGATGTGCAATCCAAAAAACAAGGGAATATTCGACTAGGCGTTCTTAATCGGGATGATGTCTCTTATGATTTTTTAAAAATAATTACCAGCGTCCAACAGGTTTGCTACGGTTTGAATTCCGGCGCGGACATACAGGCAAAGGATATCAGGTACGACCCATCCGGTATTGATTTTACAATTATTTGCAGGGATCTTCCTGTTTCGGTTAAAAGCCCTTTGGTTGGTGCGTTCAATGTGTCCAATTGCCTTGCAGCGTTTACCACTGCAGTAATTGGATTGGGGGTTTCACCTGAAATCGCCGCACAGGGAATTACCAATCTGACAAGCGTGCCTGGTCGGATGGAGCGTATTGAACTTGGTCAAAACTTTACAGCGATTGTAGATTTTGCTCACACCCCCAATGCCCTGCAAGCAGCTTTACAGACCGCTCGGCAGATAACCAAAGGCCGGTTGATCGTCGTTTTTGGTTCTGCGGGACTTCGCGACCGTCAAAAACGTCGAATGATGGCTGAAGTAGCCAGCGAACTCGCGGATGTTATGATACTAACTGCAGAAGATCCTCGAACTGAGTCTTTGGAAGACATACTTGAAGAAATGGCTGAGGGCGCGATGGCGCGGGGTGGCATCGAGCAAAAAACCTTCTGGAGAATTCCAGATCGAGGTAATGCATTTTGCTTTGCTGTTCAGTTGGCAGAGCCGGGTGATCTTGTCATTGCCTGTGGCAAGGGACATGAGCAGTCCATGTGCTTCGGGGACATTGAATACCAATGGGATGACAGGCAGGCAATGCGTTCGGCACTCGCAGATTTACTGGGTTTGCCCCCATTTAATATGCCTTATCTTCCAACGCAAGGGAAGAAAAGCTAGGCGAATAGAACAGCTATAGGAAAATCAGAGGGACGAACTGTGGATATCAAACCTGTAACCCTGACTGGAAAGATTGTGCAAATTCGACCTTTGACTGTTGACTATGTCCCTGAGCTGTATGCGGTCAGCCATCCTTCGATTTGGAAATATATGCTTTATGGTGATATCTCCTCTGAGGAGGACATGCTCGGCTGGGTGCTCGACATGTTGGAACGCGCCAAGGCAGGGACTGACCTCCCGTTTGCAGTTGTCAGTCTCGCCAGCGGAAAAGTTATTGGCGCAACCCGTTATCTCGAAATACACCCTCAACATAGAGGATTGGAAATCGGCGGGACGTGGTATGGTCTCGATTACCAGCGAACGGGTATAAACACTGAATGCAAATATCTATTGCTCAAACATGCTTTTGAGACATTGGGATGCATCCGTGTGCAGTTCAAATCGGATTCGCGCAATGAACGATCCATCATGGCGATCAAACGCATAGGCGCGAAAAGTGAGGGCATCTTACGCAATCATATGATTCTATATGATGGGACATATCGTCACTCAGCTTATTTTTCTATTTTGGATGATGAATGGCCGGGAGTAAAGAAAAAACTCGAGGAAATGCAAGCAAAATGAGAATTTACTAGCTTGACCGATGCTTAATTGCGCATCCAAAACGATTTTAGTCGGTTGTAGCGGTTTCAGCAGATGGTTCCGGCATGCGTCTGGATAGCGCAAACAAACCAAGGGAGCTGGACAAACCTACTCCAAGTCCCCCAACCCATATCGCATTCGGAGAAATGCTGTCGTTGAGCCATCCGCCATAGAGCGGGGCGATGGCCCTGGATAGTCCTTGTGTCAGCCAGTAGATACTCATATAACGACCACGCAGATCAACGGGGGAGCGGTCCGCAATGAATTTACTTGCTGTGGGAACAAGGATTAATTCACCGAAGGTCATTATAACCATCGAAAACCAGAATCCCCCGAATCCTGCCATCAGGGAAATGCTTCCTACTCCCAGTGCATAGACCATCATTCCGAATGCGATAACAGGTAACGGGCTAAAACGCTTTGTGACTTGAGTGACTGGAAATTGAATAAATACACACATCAAGGCATTTGTGGTGGGAATCCACCCATAAAGTTGTTCAGTCAGTCCATAATTCTGATTGCTGTATACTGCAAGCAGACTCCACAGCATGGCGGGCGCGATCAAACCGATAGCAATACATGCCGTGAATACCAGGTAACCTCGATCCCGAAAAACACGACGGAAGCCATTCGAGATTTTGTGGGGCAGTCCTCGAGCTTGGACGGCTGCCTTGTCAAGGGTTTCTCTAGCCAGGAACAAGAGCATAAAGCCATATGTGAGCATACCGACTGCTGCGCCATAAAAGGCGAGATCATAAGAGCGCCCGGCGATAAACCCCCCCGCAGCAGGTCCTATGGCGACACCTGCATTATTTACCATACGAATTATCGCATAGCCATCGCTTCGCTTTTCGATGGGTAACAAATCTGCCAGCATGGCATCTGCACCAACGGCATACAAAGGGTTGGAGAATCCAGCCAGCATCATAAGGATGGCAAAAGCACCATAGGAATCTGCCCGAGCCATGAAAAGGTAGATGATACCATTTGTTAGCAGGCTGGTTGTCATCACAAGCTTGCGGCCAAATTTATCTGCGACAGACCCCGCGATCAATGTTGAAAGCAAGCCAGTACCCGCATTAATGGTAATTAACGTGGCTGCTTTGCTTAGAGGCAGGCTGAGTTTGTCGCTGGCATATATCATTAAGAATGGCCAGATCATGCTAGCACCCGCAGACATGATTAACAAACCGACAGCCATCAACCAGAACTGACGGGGATACAGGCTATAAGTATGGTGAAGTCGTAGGCGCATGAAGTATTTTTTCAAGAAAACAGGGGCGCGATAGAATCGCGTCCCTGTGAAAATACTTTATCCGAAGAATTAACGTCTCCGATCACGTCCGCCGCGATCGCCGCTGCGTCCACCGCCAGAGGGACGCCCACCTCCGGGGCGACCACTACTTTTCGGGCGGTCATGCGACAGAGCCTCTTCGACCGTCCAACCTTCCAGCACAGCCTGCCGGGAAAGCCGGATTTTACCTGCAGGGTCTATCAATGTGACCATGACAGTCAATTCGTCACCCATATTGGCGATATCTTCAACTTTGTTGACACGTTCGCTATCAAGCTGCGAAATATGTACCAAACCATCGACACCCGGAAGGATCTCGACGAATGCGCCAAAATCTGTGACACGTACCACTTTACCGGTATAAATCCGCCCGACTTCAGCGGATTCACCCAAGGCTTCCACCCGTTGACGGGCAGTTTCTGCGCCGATCCCTTCAACAGCGGCAATATAAACAGTGCCGTCTTCCTCAATGTCAATCTTGGTGCCAGTTTCTTCCTGCAGGGCGCGGATGTTCTTACCGCCTGGTCCGATAAGGGCACCGATTTTATCCACGGGAATCTTGACGGTGATGATGCGAGGTGTGTGCGGTTTGAGTTCCGCCCGCGGTTGAGGTATGACTTCAAGCATTTTATCAAGGATGCTTAAGCGAGCGACACGTGCCTGTTCGAGCGCTTTCTTCATGATATCCGCACTCAGGCCGGATATTTTGATGTCCATTTGCAGGGCAGTGATGCCGGATGATGTTCCGGCAACTTTGAAATCCATGTCACCAAGGTGGTCTTCAGTACCCTGGATATCAGTGAGAATTTGATATCGACCGGCTTCGTCGGTGATCAAGCCCATGGCAACACCCGCCACGGGAGATTTGATCGGAACACCCGCGTCCATCAGGGCAAGGGTTGAACCGCATACAGATGCCATCGAAGTCGAGCCATTGGAAGCAAGGACTTCGGAGACAAGTCTGAGCATATAAGGAAATGTTTCTTCAGCCGGGATGACCGGTTCAAGGGCGCGTTCTGCCAGAGCGCCATGTCCTACCTCGCGCCGGCTTTGCCCACGGATGGGTTTGACTTCACCGGTGCTGAATGGTGGAAAATTGTAATGGTGTAGATAGCGTTTCGAATCGATCGGCGATAAGGAGTCGATTTCCTGAGCTTCGCCCAGTGTTCCAAGCGTGGCTAGAGTCAGCACCTGTGTTTCGCCGCGGGTGAATAAACCAGAGCCATGAGCGCGTGGCGAAATATCCACTTCGCACCAGATGGGGCGTATTTCAGTCGGAGTGCGTCCATCGGGACGTTTACCCAGGCTCAGAATGCGTTCGCGTACAACCGCCTGTTCGGTTTTACCAAAGGCAGCTCGGATAGCGGCGGGCAGGGGGGAGTCAGCGGGGTTACCACCATCCGGCACGGCGGATAATTCACTGACGATTTCTTCTGCCAGGGTATCCATCCCGTTATAGAATTCAGATTTCATGAGCGGTTTGTCAAGAAGCTCATTTAACGGTTTTTCAGCCCGGTTGAAGACTTTTCGATCCAGTTCTTCATTGGTTTCAAAGAAGAGAGCTTCGCGCTTTGCCTTACCGATCTCGTTCTGCATTTGAATTTGAACATCAATGAGAGGCTGGATGGATTGATGACCAAACTCCAGGGCTGCCACCATCACATCTTCCGGGATTTCATTCGCGCCGCATTCGACCATCAAGATCGCATCGCGCGTACCCGCAAGCCTCAAGTCAAGATCAGACTTGTCTATTTCGGAGAAGGTGGGGTTGGCGATGAAATTCCCATCTATCCGACCGACCCGTACTGCACCGACAGGACCATTCCAGGGGATGTCCGAAATCATGACCGCTGCGGAAGCGGCGTTAATCGCCAGGATATCGAGCGGATTGTCAGCATCGGAGGAAAGTGAAAACATCATCACCTGGACTTCGTTGCGCATACCCTTGGGGAAAAGCGGACGTAATGGGCGGTCGGTGAGCCGGGCGGTAAGGATGGCTTCTGTGGATGGACGGCCTTCGCGCCGAAAGAACGAGCCGGGAATTTTCCCACCTGCGTAGAGGCGCTCTTCGTAATCGACGGAGAGCGGGAAAAAGTCGATGCCTTCGCGGACGCCACCCATGGTGGCGGCTGCGAAAATAATCGCATCGTTGATTCCCACCGTGACCGCACCGCCTGCTTGAGCGGCAAGTTTGCCTGTCTCAAATGTGACAATGCGCGACCCAACGGTGGTTGTGTAGCGTTTTACTTCTGGTTTCATTCTAAACTCCTGTTGTATTCCCGCCTGGTCAGGGACTGAAAGATGACGGCAACCGGGTTGCCAGCATGTTTCAATTCCTGACAGTGGGTGATTATGAAGGGGCTTCTATTTCCTTGCCCCGCTGGTTTGATAGGTTGGGACAGCGGAAAAGTCCCTAAAAAAGAGTGGATGGGTTAACGGACACCATCCACTCAACCTGTAGAAAGGATTTTACTTGCTGCGGCGTAGACCGAGTTTTTCGGTAATCGCCAGATAGCGCGGATAATCCGAGCGACGCAGGTATACCAAGGTGCGGCGGCGTTGACCAACCAGTTTCAGCAGACCGCGACGGCAAGACTCATCATGTTTATTGATGCGCAGGTGCTCGGTGAGCTGGGAAATGCGTTTGGTCAGGATGGCGATTTGAACATCTGCTGAACCGGTATCGCCTTCATGCAGGGCGAAATCGGTGATCGTCTTCGCCTTGTCTTCCTTTTTGAGTGGCATGACGTATGCTTCTCCTTTCGTGCGAGATTGTGCAGGTCTCCATACCGAGAGCCGAAACCATCGGTAGGACCAGTCACGGAGAAGTATTATAACAGAAAAACTCTGGGATGAATCATGTATAATATCGCAGCTTAGCTCAGGAGGAAGAATTGCCCCAAATAATTGAAGTCAACAGTCTCTCCAAGCATTACCAGGTCCCGGAACGGGAAGCTGGTTTGAAAGCAGCTGCCAAAAGCCTGTTCAAACGGAAATTCAGGGCTGTAAAGGCCGTGGACGATATCAGTTTCAAGATCGAACCGAATGAAGTGGTAGGTTTTCTGGGTCCAAATGGTGCCGGGAAAACCACAACACTGAAAATGTTGAGCGGACTTTTGCATCCCACTTCCGGCCAGGTTAAAGTATTGGGCTTTGAGCCAGCCAAACGCAACTATGATTATTTCAGGCAAATGACCCTCGTAATGGGCAACCGCAACCAGCTTTCCTGGGATTTGCCTGCGCTCGACTCCTTCGACCTGCAGCGTGCCATATATGGCATCCCTGACGATCGTTACCGGAAAACGCTCGCGGAATTCATTGAATTGCTTGAATTACAGGACCTTGTCCAAAAACCGATTCGCAATTTATCACTCGGCGAGCGGATGAAAATGGAGATTGTCGGAGCATTACTGCATTGCCCTAAAGTCCTTTTCCTGGACGAACCCACAATTGGCCTGGATGTTACCATGCAACGCCGCATTCGTGTCTTTATCGCGGAATATAACCAGCGTTATGATGCAACGGTGCTGCTGACCAGTCACTACATGGCGGACGTCGAAGCGCTCTGTAAACGAGTGATCGTCATCCATCATGGAAGAATTTTGTTTGACGGGGAGCTTTCTACGCTGGTGGATCGTTTCTCTGCATATAAGAAAGTTGGGATTACTCTAGATGATTCCTCCATAAACCTGGCTAGTTATGGAGAGGTCATGGATCGAGACGGTTCTCGAGTCACGTTGCGTGTACCAAAGGCGATTACATCTGAAGTCACTGCGCGTTTGTTGGCTGACCTTCAGGTGGAGGACCTGACTGTGGAAGACCCGCCAATTGAAGATGTGATTGAACACGTCTTTGCAACACCTGCGGAGCCTGATGAATGAGAAGATATCTGGACATCTATCGCACACTCATGAAGTACTCGGTTCTTGAGCAAATCCAGTATCCGGTGGCCAATTACTTCTATATGATCGGCATGATCGCTGAGCCAATCATATACCTTGTCGTATGGTCTGCCGTAGCGCGCCAGCAGGGCGGTTCAGTAAATGGCTTGACCCCGGAATACTTTGCCGCTTATTACATTGTCTGGACACTCGTGCGAAATATGAATATCGTTTTCACGCCGTACGGTTGGGAATGGCGTATCCGTGAAGGACAATTCTCAATGAGCCTGCTCAAACCCATGCATCCGCTCCATAGTGATGTGGGTTACTTTGCAGGCTGGAAGCTCGTAGTCATATTGCTCTGGCTGCCTTTGGCTGCTGTACTTTCGTTCATTTTCAAACCCGGCTTGAACCCGACCTGGCAGGAAGCGTTGGTCTTTTTCATAGCAATCTGGGCGGCTTATCTTATACGGACATTCACACTGACCATCCTTGGATTGATCACCTTCTGGACAACCCGCGTGAGCGCGATATTTGAACTCTACTTTGCCGCTGAACTTATTCTTTCCGGGCGTTTGGTGCCTTTATCGCTTATGCCAGCCTGGGTGAACCAGCTCGCCTGGTTTTTTCCATTTCGATGGACTTTTGGTTTTCCTATAGAATCTCTTGTTGGTCATCTTATGATCTCTCAATTGCTCGTCGGGCTTGGAATGCAGATCCTTTGGATCATACTCGGACTGATCGGTGTCGGCATAATTTGGCGCTTTGCTGTCCGGAGCTATTCGGCAGTTGGTGGATAATATGAAATCATTACTGCTTGCTTTAAACTATCTGCGCATCGGCATTTTGAATGAATTTCAATACCGGGTAAACCTGTATATCCAACTCCTGCAATCTGCCATAGCACTACTCACCGGCTTGATTGGTCTGAACCTGGTGTTTGACCACACTACAGAGCTTGGCGGATGGTCAAAGCCTGAACTCCTGGTGGTGATGGGAGTTTTCATTTTGATGGGTGGTCTAATAAGGGCTGCCATCCAACCGAACATGGAAAGGTTAATGGAGGATATCCGTGCGGGGACGCTCGATTTCCTGCTCACTAAACCTGTCGATGCGCAACTCCTGGCCAGTATTCGCGAGTTCCGTCTATGGCAAGTCATGGATGTATTAACGGGAGTGGTGGTTCTTGGAGTGGCGATGTCACAGCTTCATTGGAAAATCAGTCTGTGGGGAGTGTTGGAATTCATATTCGCCCTGTGTTTGGGCAGTGTGATGATCTATTGCTTCTGGCTGATGGTGACCTCATCAGCTTTTTGGATTATCCGTGTCCAAGAAATCGCCAACCTTTTCGAAGGTTTATATGCCGCGGGACGCTGGCCTGTTGACATTTATCCCAACTGGTTGCGCTTGGGGTTGACATTTCTCGTCCCTGTGGCATTTGCGGTCACGATTCCGGCTGAGGCATTAACAGGTCGACTGACCCCATTAACCCTGATCGGGGCCCTGGTGTTAACCATGATGTTGTTCTTGCTGGCGAGAATCGTCTGGAAACGCGGTTTACGCAGCTATGGTGGTGCATCTTCCTAACACTAACCATGTATAATCTTCAATAAACAAATGTGGTTATGAGATTAGATTATGCAAGAAAAACTTGATCGTCGTGCCCTGGGCGCAGCCTTGGGGGCAGTGCTGGGTCTCACCTATACACTCTTTACCCAGATGGTAAATTACTTCGTGGTCCCTGATCTGCCGTTGTTTTCCGACGGGAATGCCTTGTTCAAGATCCTTTTTGGCATATTGATCGGGGCATTTCTCGGTTTCCTTGTTAATGCTTTTACCAATGGCGTGGCGGGTATCCTGATAGGCTCATTGTTGGGAACCGCGGGTGTTGTCTTCGGTGGTTTGTCTCGGGCAGCGAGTACATCGAGTGAAGCGACTGCTCTGGTTGCTTTGACCTTGCTCTATACTTTCATTCCTATGACCGTGCTGTTCATGCCTTTATCTGTGCTCCTGCGCTGGGCAGCAGGGTATTATTTCCATGAAGGGGTGGTGACCGTTGGCGGGATGGTTTCACGCTGGCGATACCTGCGCGTGATCCTAGGGATGATTATTTTGGCTGTCCTTTTTGGCAGTTTTGTCATCATCCCAGTTGATGGGCGGAAGATACTCAAAAGCATGGACGAATACATTCGCAATGCCCAGGCATCGGGCATGGACAATGTACCGACGCTATTTAAACCAGTCGTTGAGGCTGTACAAGGTGCCTCCTCTACCTATAGTCTGGAGTGGACAGATGACCTGTCAAAATACCCTTCCACTCTTGGCTCGGAAGATGCTCCAGCACAGGTTAGCACTTTATATAACGTTGTCGTTGCGCGATTTGACAGCGGTGAGAAAATTGCCTGCATTTTCCGTCTGAACGGTTCGCTTTATATATGCTCTGTGTTGGAGTAGGGAATTCCCATGGATGATAATTTACCTCGCCGACGTGCCATCGGGGCTTTGATTGGCGCGTGGGTGGGTCTGGTCTATACTATTTTTTCTTACTCGATCAACCCGGTGGTGATCCACGACCTGCCGATTTATTTTGATTCCGGCAAATTTATTGTTTCATTACTTAGTTATTCACTCGTTGGTGGAATTCTTGGCTTTGTAGTGAATATTTCGGTCCAAGGGTTGCCTGCCATTATTTTTTCATCGCTTGCGGCAAGTATTGCTATTTTTATCGGCTCATTTATTAATGCCGCAGGCAACGGTGAAGCGTTAGCCTTTGTGATGTTAATCATGTTCTATTCATTCATGCCCCTGGTCGTAATGGTTATGCCTTTGACTGCTTTATTGCGATGGACAGCCGGACGATTGCAGCATGTCCATGGACCTGCCTGGAGAAAATGGCGCAACTGGGGGCTTTTATTAGGCCTGACCCTCCTTGGCGGATTATTTGGTAGCTTGAGCCTTCACGCGGGTGAGTCTCGCCAGATGCTCTACAGGATGGATGATTTAATTAAACGGGTGCATGAATCGGGGGCGGAAAAAGTCCCAGTTGAGTTTTTACCTGTAGTTGGCGTCATCCAGAATGCGTCCCCCGAATATAAATTAGGATGGACAGATAATTTGAAGGAATTTCCAGCCCCCATTTATTTCGAGGATTCATACGCGAGTTCACGCATGCAAATTGTGTTCGCTTACTTTGATAGCGGACATGTCGTCGCCTGTTTGTTCCGGGTAATAGATTCGGGAATATACTTATGTACCGCTACGCCTTAGAAAAAAACCACTTGAAACAAGGAGGACTTTATTTCGCTGAGTTTCGAATTATCTCGCGTAAATTCTCCTGCAATGGCAGTGGAAAAGAAGGAAGTACCCGGCGTAGATTTAGAACAGATTGCGGGTTCGACGAAAGGGTGATGATCTGCCGCAAGAAATAAGTAGTCTCGATTGGAGATGCCTCAAAAAGGGCACAGATGAGTACCGAGAGATCATTCTGCAGCGTTGCCGGTGCTGATTCAATAATGGGTCGAACGATATCATAAACGGGGGGCAGGTTGTGGAAGTTTTTATCTTTGAGTAATGGAATCAAAGCATGGATGGTGCTACTCCACATTTTTTTTCGCGCAGGAAGTGCCCAGCGTTCCATCAATTTCAGGAAGCGATCGGGTGTTTCGCGTCGCATCCGTGCCAGGCTTGTTGCGAGGAGTGCTTTGTTGATGTTGGGTTCGCGCGTCTCTGAGACCCATTCGGTCAACCGGTCCAAATAGCCTTCACCACTTGGTTTGACTTGCCCGAGAAGTGAAGCAGCCAGCAAGCGAGATTCGAAATGACCATCTGCCCAAAGTTTATCTGCCAAAGCCAGGGTTTCTTCAGGGTGATTTTGCGCTTGCATGCCAAGCTCAAATTCGAGATGGCGGAGCACTGAAGCAGGGACGCGGTAAGAAGGCAGGACCATGATAGGTGAAATGACCGCCCCGGAACGGATCGTCCGGTCTGCATAGAAATCGAAAAAATTGTGTAATTCACGGAGAAACGAATCCGGATTGTAAAAATTCTCCATTAATTTGGCTGATTGGATTCGTAAACGAGTTAGATTGATGGCGGACATAGGTATTTGGCTGGGGTGGGTAACTGTCTATCCCTGCCTGATTTTATTAATACGATCGTGCGAAATAAGCTTTACGCTTGGCTGGTTGTCCGCATACGATGCATTTTCCTTCACCGGCATCTTGATCAACAGGTATGCAGCGTGTGGAAGCTTTTGTCTCTTCTTTCACCTTTGTTTCGCATTCCTTCTTTTCACACCACCAGGAAAGTGCCCAGCCATTTTGCACGACCCTGGTTAGATCGGCATAATCCTTTGGGTCATGGATGTTGCTATCCCGGAAGGCCGTGGCGCGTTCCAATAAAGAATGTTGGATGGTCACCAACATTTTATTGACCGTCGCTGAAAGGTGCTCTTGTGAGACGAAGGATTTTCCCTCCTTCCCGGGCTTATCTCGCCGGGCAAGAGCAACACTTTTCTTTTCGACATCCTTGGGTCCGATTTCAATCCTAAGGGGCACCCCGCGCATTTCCCAATCGTTATACTTGAAACCAGGTGTGACTTCTTCGCGATCGTCCACTTTGAAGCGGATGCCGGCGGCCTTCATTTCTTTAGCAACGCGATCCGTCACTTCCAGGACAGCGGTTTTTTCGACATCGTTCTTAAAGATGGGGACGATCACCACCTGAATGGGGGCGAGGCGTGGGGGCATGATCAATCCCTGGTCGTCACCATGAGTCATGATGATTGCACCCACGAAACGGGTAGACAGACCCCAGGAAGTCGTCCAGGCGTATTGCAGTTCGTTTTTCTGGTCAGAAAATTGGATATTGAACGCCTTGGCGAAATTTTGCCCTAGAAAATGGGAAGTCCCGGATTGCAGCGCGCGTGTGTCGCCCATCATGGCTTCAATGGTGGTGGACATGACTGCACCGGCAAATTTCTCAGAATCGGACTTAATGCCCTTGATAACGGGTACCGCGCCCTCATTGATGGCAAAGTCTGCGTAGACATCCAGCATGCGCAGCGTTTCCTCTTGTGCCTCCTTCTCAGTAGCATGAGCAGTGTGTCCCTCCTGCCAGTAGAATTCAAGTGTACGTAGGAATAGCTTGGTCCTCATCTCCCAGCGGACAACATTCCCCCACTGGTTGATCAGGATGGGCAGGTCGCGCCAGGATTTGATCCACTTGGAATACATGTAGCCGATGATGGTTTCGGAGGTGGGGCGGACGACCAGAGGCTCTTCAAGTGTCTCACCGCCGCCGATGGTCACAACAGCAAGCTCGGGTGAGAAGCCTTCGACATGCTCTTTTTCTTTTTCCAAAAATGACATGGGGATGAGGAGAGGAAACGCCGCGTTAACGTGTCCCGTGTCTTTGAAACGTCGGTCGAGCGCAGCCTGTATGTTTTCCCAGAGCGTCCAGCCATAGGGGCGAACGACCATGCACCCGCGTACAGGAGCATAATCTGCTAATTCCGATTTAAGGACGACCTGGTTGTACCATTCTGCAAAGTTTTCTTTTCGGGTGGGTAGTTTTTCGTCTGACATTTTGGCCTCGATTAATGATGATTAATTCTAATAGAAGATGATGATGTAAATTGGTTATTGGCGGAAATCACACCGTATTGATCATCTTCACTGCTGTCTGTACGTCTGGGGCGAATTGTACAAGTTCGCGCTGGTTCACGGGCAGATAAGTGTCAAAGGATTTGAAGAACTGGTCCAGGACGGACTGCCAGCCGGTCCCGACCAGTATCAACGGCCTCCGGGGTAGGGACTCCACGATCATCAGGTTCCAGGTCAGCGCAATTTCGGTCAACGTGCCGGGTCCACCGGGGAGGGCGATGGCGGCATCGCAGTTTTGAATGAGGCAGCTTAACCGTTCCTGAAGTGTTCTAAAACGCCGTTCCTCTTTCACCCAGGCATTTGGTGCGACATTGCGCCATCGTTCAATATCTTCACATGTCACGCCTATGACATGTCCGCCGGCCTCATTAGCGCCTCGCGATGCGGCTTCCATTGTCCCGATGTAACCTCCCGTCAGCACAGCGTGACCGGACTCAGCGAGCAGTCTGCCGAGTATGTAGGCTTCTGTGTAGGCAGGGCTTCCGGGTAAAGGCTGTGAGCCCCCATAAATCGTGACGTTCATTTATTATCCCATTCACGAGATGAATTTATTTTCACCTTCTTTAAAATTGCCTGCTCCAGATCAATTCCTGAAATAGAAGCAAGTTGAAGCAGGTATAGACTTACATCTGCCAGCTCGCCTGCCAGTTCGTCCTTGTTCTTTGGTTCATCTTGCCATTGGAACTGTTCCAGGATTTCAGCCGCTTCTATGCTGAGCGAGATCGCCAAATTCCGGGGCGTCTGTGGACGCTTGCTTTTATCGCCGTACCAGCCTTTAGAGAGGACGAAGTGGTGCATTTTTTGGGTAAGTTGGTTGATATCCATCGTACTACCTGGTCTCTTTATTCAGATAAGATGCTGGGAAAATTACAAATAAAAGCGGCTCACCAGGTCTGGGAGCCGCCAATTTCCACGACAAAACGAACCTATCCAGACCAGAAAGGTTTTTGCATTTCAGGGGACGGGACCGGGTTAAATATCATGTCTCCATTATAAACGAAAAAACCGCAACTTTGCACTATAATTCCTGTGGTATGCACCTTATTCTCACCCACGAGCAAGCCGATTTCGATGCTCTGGCCGCCATGTTTGGCGCGTCATGTATCATGGAGCATGCCCAGCCTGTCCTTCCTCGGCGCATGAATCGCAATGTCAGAGCTTTCGTTACTCTTTATGGCGGGGATTTTCCTTTCTTGGATCCGCGCGACATTCCTCAGATGCCTGTTGAAATGGTCACACTTGTAGATACCCAATCGCTGGTGACTCTCAAGGGGATGAGTGTTCATACTAAAATCCACGTGTTCGATCACCACCCACGCCGTAAGGGCACATCGAAAAACTGGGAGATGACTGCTTTCGATACCGGTGCGACGACGACTTATTTTGTGGAAATGTTACAGGAACGCAGCGAACCACTTTCTGCAATTCAAGCGACTCTTCTCTTGCTGGGCGTTTACGAGGATACTGGCTCTTTGACTTACGCTGCCACAACTCCTCGCGATGTCAGAGCTGCAGCCTGGTTGCTGGAGCAGGGAGCTTCACTGCGGATAGCCATCGAATTCCTCAATCCGCCCCTCTCTACCGAGCAGCGAGAGACTTACGACCGGCTGGTTGCTTCCGCAGAAACGATAGATCTCCACGGACATCGTATTGTGCTAGCCTGTGGGGAAGTGCTCGATTTGAATGAGGAAATCTCAACCCTGGCACATAAATTGCGGGATTTGTTTGACCCGGATGCGCTTTTTGTCCTCGTCTTGACGATCGAAGGGGTACGGCTGGTCGCCCGTTCCACAACGGATGATATCGATGTTTCGGCTATTGCAGTCCATTTCAATGGGGGAGGCCATGACCGGGCAGCCGCGGCATTGATCCGTTCGGAAGAAGGATTGATGGGAAGTGAGTTGCTGACGAAATCGAAGGAGCAGCTCCTTGCACTCTTGCCTCAACATGTCCGCCCTTCCATAACGGTGGGACAACTCATGTCACGCCGGCCTCGTACGCTTGCGCTTGAAACCACAGCACAGGATGCGGCGAAATTAATGCAACGCTATGGGTACGAGGGTTTCCCGGTAGTGGATAAAGGCAAGGTGGTTGGTTTACTTACCCGTCGCGCAGTGGACCGGGCGATTAACCACAAGCTAAATCTTCCTGCCGCAAGTCTGATGGATGCGGGAGACATCTTCGTTCATCCGGATGATTCTGTCCAGCATCTCCAGGTCCGGATGACCGACTCGGGATGGGGGCAAATTCCGGTCGTCGATCCGCAGAGCGGAAAAATCATTGGGATTGTCACCCGTACCGATTTGCTGAAGACTCTGTCGCTCAAGCCGGCTCTTTCGACTCGTCAGAGTCTCTCTGAAAAACTGGAGAATAGTCTTTCACCGGGGAATCTTGCCATCATCAAAGCGATTGCCGATGAGGCGAGTCTGCTTCACTTGCCAGTTTACATCGTAGGTGGGTTTGTACGTGACCTCATCCTCGACTCACCAACGCTTGATTTCGATATCGTTGTCGAGGGGGATGCCATTGCTCTTGCCGGGTCGTTGGTCGACAAGCATGGCGGAAAACTAACCAGCCATACACGCTTCGGTACGGCCAAGTGGTTCCTTGAAGAAGTTACATTAGGACAGCCTAAAAGCAAAGCTGTCATTGGCATGAATGCGCCAAAATTTGTTGATCTCATTTCTTCACGGCAGGAATTCTACGAACATCCCAGTGCGCTGCCCACTGTGGAGCGCGGTTCTATAAAATTAGATCTTCATAGACGCGATTTTACAATTAACACCCTCGCGATTAGGCTGGACGGCCATCATTATGGCGAACTGCATGATTACTTTGGGGGACTGGCTGACCTCGAACGAAAGTTTGTGCGGGTACTTCATTCGCTT
>JBGOXG010000249.1:0-3051 GCA_041479025.1 Anaerolineae bacterium | reverse complement strand
GTATGACGAAAAAAATCATCATCTGGATCAGCGGTTGAAGTGCGACCCATAAAACACCGATGACCGTTTGTTGAAAACGCAGCTTGATATCACGGCGGACCAGGAAGAAGAAAAGCCCCCTGTACTCCCAGAGCTCCCGAAAATCCGGTAACTCCAATGAGGTTGGAGGAGTAATTACGATCGGGGAAAATCCATTCCGCTTTTTGAGAATATTCATGCCAATCTTTTTCCTACAGAGTACTGCGTAAATATCTAAAACAAAATCTCGGTTTCAGCCCAACTCCAGGCAAGTAAAAGTTTAGTTCTTAAGGTAAGAAGCAGTAATATAAATATTTTCCTGAACATGAAAATTATAACCGATTGGTTGCAGGAGTTGAGAAATATCTGAACAGCATAAAAAAACGGCAACCAGCATCACCGGGAATCCTGGTTAACCCTTGATTCCTGTTTCAATGCCCCTTGCGGGCGTGCTGCGCGAGGGGCGCACGGACGAAAAATAAAAACGCTTGCCAGCGCAGACGTTTTCCTTACCAGTCCGACTTCTATTCCATTACATTTTTCAGCAACCTTTTCCCCAGGGCTGTCAGGACCAGGGCACGCAATTCGCGAAAGTCCGCTCCCAGGGTTGGATGCGGCCCGTGCACCAACTCGAGAATGCCAAAGCTGTTCAAGGGCTCAGGGACAGTGGACCTGACTAACCCATGCAAAATGGAGCGTTCATGGCTGCCATCCCCGCGGGGCCAGGTCAAGCCGGATGCCTGGATCACTTGGTCGGCAAACGCATCAAAGGGCGAGGAACGCTCCAGCGGCAGGCTGAGCAGGTGTTCCAGGATGATCTGGCGAATGTGTGCGGGAGGAAACTCGTCCGGCGCGCAAGGCGCTGCAATGCCCCAGTTGACCTGTTTCCACCAGGTCAGGAACAGCAGCCAGACCTGTATCTCGGCCGGAGCCGCCATGAACTTCTTCCCCGTCGGCGTGACCTGCCAGCGGCGGCCCGGGCCACCTGTGACCAGGCCGCCCACCGAGGCCAGGACATGCACAAAATACAGCGGCCAGACTTCCGCCTCACTGCGCACCCGGAAAACTTGCTCGCCGATCTTTGTCTCTAGCTTCGGAGGAACTATGAACTGTGCGCAGATGGCCTGGATAGCCTTGAGGGTCAGGTTCCCGCTGGATTGTGTGCCGGTCACCCGGTTGACCTGAAGATATTTAAGCAGGGTCAGCACATCGTGGCGCAGCGGTAGGGCTTCGACCGCCTGGCGCTGTTCTTTGTTCAAGGACACAGGTCTGGGAATCTGCCCTGGCTCATCAAACTGGTAGGATAGATCGTCATTCACCTGCCAGGCGTTCGGCACATTTTTCATCTTGCGCAGACGCTGGTTGACGAGCTCCAGATCGAATGCTTCCGGGTCGAATTCACCCCCGGACCATGTAAGGTACTCTTCGTGTTCTCTATGTTCAGGGTCGCGCAGGGCTTCCAGAAAATAGGCATATCCCCCGATCCCGCCAACATCCTCGGGGGGACAGGCGCGCTTGCCTTTAAGACATACCGGCAGACGCATGGCCGGGTCGGGTGGCAGGATTATTTCCAGCAGCAGGGTGTGTCTCCAGCCATCGCCAAAGTCATATTCGTAATGGAGTCGCTGGCCCTCACGCTCGATGACTTTTCGCAAACGACAATCCATTTCATCCAATGTGCCCATCTCGCCGAATTCGTCGTCTTGCGGATCGCCGAAAATCTGCTCATTGATCACGAACATGTGTAAATGGGAATTCGTCCAGCCCATGACGATCTGGATGGTATCGTGCAACCTGTTCAGGGTGATGTTTGAAGAGACAAGGAAACGCCGCCAAATCAGGGGATGGGTGCCATCCAGGGATATTTTGAGCTGGTAGATCGGTGCCGTTTTGGGCGAGACGTTTGCACTCATCTTCTTTTTCCCTCAATCAATAGAGCTCATAGAACTCGTCCGTGCCCAGGGTGGGGATCAGCTGGCGCGCCAGCTGATCGATCTTGCCCGATCTCCCCACACTGATCCAATCGTCAATGCTGCCTGAGTAACACCACCGTTCAGCAACATAGGTTCGTTCATCCGGGTCGGACAGGATGAAACGCATGACCGGTGTGAACCGGGTGTAGCGATCCATTTCAGCTTTGAGCCGCTCGGTAACCCCGGCTGGGCGTGGAATGTTCTTCCCAAACAGGGCCATGATCCCCTCGATATCCGGCTCATTCCCTTCATAAACGATGATCTGGTCGTGTTTGATATCCACCCGGTAGTTTTGGCCGTTGGGGTGCCGTTTCAAGGCCTGCTCAACTTCAGCGACCTCACCGGTTGTGATCAGCCGGGGACGTGCTCTAACCAGCGAAACCACCCCGTTGACACTTTCGCTGATCTCGTAACCGGGAGGCATTTGTTCAACTTCTTTCCCCTTCGGCTCGCGGGCAAAAAAAAAGCGGTCCTTGCCGGTTTTGGTCGTTCCCTGGCACAAAAAGAAGGTGGATCCTTTGCGATTGGCATACTTGATTGGCATGATCGTTTTTTTACACCATCTCAAATGAATACTCAATTTTCTGATCGATTTGCAATATACTTTGTCAAGAATTCGCGTGGTTTCAGCACCTCGATCCCCTGATACCCTGAAACTTTAAGCAAATGTTAATCGCCGCTTGCGACTATCTTGCTCCCGCTTGCCAAAGCGCAGGCAAGAAATTTATCGTCGTCTGGATCTTCGCAGACCTGCTTGGCGAGAGGCGGTGCAGAAACGGCCTCCGTATTTTGAGCCACGAAATCCAGGATCGGGCTTAAGTCAACCCCGGGGTGGTCAAGGGCCAGGATTTCCCCCACTCGGCGATACTCTGCCAATATCTCAGGAGAGATGGTAATTCAATTTGTCCACCTCTCCAGGCTTGCAATATTTGATATGGGGAACCACTGAAAAAGACTCCCGAGACAAATACATTGGTATCCAGAACAACTTTCACGCCCGCCCCCGCGCCCTTTCAGCCGCCTTTTTGATATCCGAACGCTTCAGCCCGGCTGTTAAGGC
>JBGOXG010000136.1:0-6314 GCA_041479025.1 Anaerolineae bacterium | reverse complement strand
TCAGATGAAATTTCAATTCCCATTCCTTGAAAACGACCTCTTCCCCATTGGGCATCCAACAACAGGTCATATCATCGCGCCTCCTTTCCCGAGAGAGCAGACTCCGGCTTGAGCCCGGCCAAGTCAACAGGCGGTGCAGCCGTAGACTGCCGGATGACCAGCGTGCCTTCGACCAACACCCGAGTCGGTTCCTGCCTGCTTTTCATGCGCGCAATAAGAGTCTCTGCGGCCATCTTGCCGATGTGGCGCGGGGAAAGGCGTACCGTGGTAAGCGGAGGTGAGGCTAAGGCTGCTTCATCAATGTCGTCGAATCCAATAATTGAAAGATCTTGCGGAATAGAGCAGCCCGTCTGCTTGGCAGCTTCGAGAGCACCCAGGGCACTCAAATCGTTAGCGCAGAATACTGCAGTCGGTCTGGCCTTCCGGCCGAGCAGTGCTTTCATCGCCAAGTAGCCTCCCTTATAGGTGTAATCGCCTGCCACGACCAGATCGTTGAGGATAGGCAAACCGGCCGATTCCATTGCCTGGCGGTAACCGGTCAGGCGGCGTTTGCTGGTGGGCGTGTTTTCTGGACCCTGGATGAAGGCGATGTTGCGGTGGCCCAGCCCAATTAGGTGCTCGACCGCCACTTGGGCGCTCTCCAGGTTGTTAGAGGCCACCTGGTCCCAGTTTTGTGGCTGGGGTTCGCCGTTAATGAAGTCTCCCAGGATGAGAACCGGCATTTTATCGCCGATCAACTGGTTAACATCCGTTATAGTCACATAATAGGGGTGGATGATGATGCCGCCAATCCAGCCGCTCAGCGAGCGCAGGAAGCGTTTTTCACGCTCGTAAAGGCCATCGCTGCTGCATACAATCACCGAATATTCATATAGGTCGGCGACGTCCTGGACAGCCCGAGAAAATGACGACCAATACGAGTTACTGATATCGGGCACAATTAAAGCCAGCAGGGGAAGATCCCGTCTATTGAGTGCCCTGGCAAGTTTATTCGGATGGTAATTGAGTGCATTGATCGTATCATTTACCCGCTGCTCGAGTTCCGAGCTGACAGCATGGGTGTGGTTAATCACGTGAGAGACCGTTGCTATGGAAACCCCGGCGGATTTTGCGACATCCCGGATTGTGACTTTTGGAAGGTTGGTCATTTTTGGCCTACCATAGATATTTAAACGGTTATATAAACGTTTAAATAGATTTTAGCATGCACATATTGAAAAGTCAATCATCGGTTTGAAGCATCTATTCTGATCGGTTGACGTGCCGTCAGTCCTGCTGGTTCTATTGGGAAGTAAACCGCATAGCTTTCATCACGGATTTCATATAACGGAACGAAACGGAAGTTGTGCAGTTGACCCGAAGTCCGGTATCCGATCCGCCACCTGGTAAATTCTCGGTCATTATCAGGGATAAGAATGGACGTAGGATCTCCTTCTCCGCAGTAGAGGGTCCTTTCGGTGAGTAATTCCGTTCCGTGCTGTGGGTCTCCATCCCCTAGAACTCCGGCCAGTACGACCGGGCCTTCCATAAAGGCAACTGTACTTGGCATATCGGGCAGAGGACATGTGTTAAGAATTTGGGGCAAGGTAATCTGAATCGTATCGTCGTGCCATACTCGCTGCAGCTGAACGTAACTGGAAGGGTCACCTGTAACCGCCTGTATTTCCCCATTTACAGCCACCTCAATACTGGAACTCACCCACCAGGGTACACGAAACTTGAGCGTAAACTCCTCGGGCTGACGGCATGTGATCTTCAACACATATGTCCGGCTGCCGGGACGATGGTGCGCCTCTGGATGCGTGTTCTCGGAAAGATTAAGACTTACACTCGTCCCATGGCAGTCCCATTCCAATTGACAAGGGATGTATTGGGAAAGAATGAGATTGGCCCCCTCCTCGTAGAATATGCGGTTCGGAATTACTGAATGCGCCTGGATGATCGTGCCGTGGCAGCACCAGAAATCATTAGTTGGGGTTCCCCACTTCTTGGTTGAGCCGGACCGCATAGGTAGGAAATAGGTCACCATCCCTGTTTCCGGATGCTGTTGAGCCAGGCTGCCATTATAGAGGTTCCTTTCCCAATAATCAGCATAAGAGGCATTGCCAGTCCAGCGCAGAAGGTATTCGGCGAGGCGCATCATATGATAGACCGTGCAGTGTTCCTGGTTCTTGTCTCCCAATCGGGTAGAAAGCTGATTGGGGGGTGTCCAGAACTCTCCATTCGTCTGCCCGCCTGTGCAATAATAACCGCGACTGGTGACCGCACATTGCCAGTATGCCTCGACGACACGCCTCCACCGCTCTTCCCCAGTTACCTCCCAAGCCCGCGCAGCCCCGTTGATTTCGGGGATGGTCGTATTGGCGTGCATATTGGTAAGCATATCCTTTCCGGCAAGCAGCGGGTCAAATAACCGCCGACGGTCGTAGCGCTTGATCAACTCATAATGTTCTTTTTCCCCAGTCACACCATACAAGTCTGCCCAAGATTCCAGCATGCCACCCGTCTCAACGTCAAGGATATTGTCGAACTGGTCCCGCGTGAATTGGGAGGACCAACGGACGAACCAGCGTGCCCACCTAATGAGGATCTCGAGGGCTTGCGAGTTACCGGTCAAGGTGTACATGTCGAAAAGTCCCATCATATTCCGATGCACGGTGCATTGAGGAGCCCAAACGGACTTTCCGCGCCCCAGCCATTCCATATATTTCTCCGGAATAGGCGCGGCCCATTCACCGCCATTCTCTTCCTGGCAGCGCGCCACCTCGGACACAATAAAGTCGGCCTTGCCTTTGATCTCCAGGTCGCCGGTGCTGGCAATTATATGAGCAGCCGAGGAGAGCCAGTGGCCCAGGAATTCGCCGCGGATCTGACAAGTGGGTGATTCCCAACCCCAGTGGGCGTCCTCAGGCTTGACCCTAGGTCCCCACAACCCGGCCTCAAGATAGTGATTTTGGAGAAGGTTGTGAGTTTTCAATGAAAGCACGTAGCTCCGGTTGACCTCAAAGCGATTCTTGAAAAGACCCGGCAATAATTTCACTTGGTGATCTGAAAGGCGGCGGAAAGTCTCATTCATGTTTTTCTAAACCTCTGTTTTAGCTAACTTATCTGCGGGCGACGTCATCGGGGGTGGATCGGAAATGCAGTGCGGAAATGCGAACCTTCACCACCGCTTTCGGCGTAAGGAGTAACGACCACCTCTGCCGGCCGACCGTTGGCATACATTTTGCATGCGTACCGCCGCCTGCCGTCAATTGAATCCAGCCGGCTGAGGTTCGCCACTCCCGGGAGTGCGAGGTGGTCGAGATCGAGTGCAGGATTGTCACGCTGGTCTACGGAGAGGACTTCGACTCCCCGCACCAGGATGCCGTACCAGTCGTCCAGGAAGTGTTCTACGGCGGTCGGAATGCCAAATTCCATCTCGACTTTATCACCCGCGAGCCATGTTCTTTGGATGCAGGCGTATCCATCAGCCCCAGGATCGGAAGAGATATCAAGGCCATTCAGATTAATGCGGATATCACTGCCGGAAAACGGGATTCTCATGCGAAGTGTAAAGCTGGTCGGCTCCTCGGGCTGGATCAGCAGGGTCACTCGGCCATGATCCGGATAGAGAGATGACTGTCTGACAGTCACAGTTTGCCCCCCGAGCTGCAAACTAGCTTCGCTCGATTCGTAAAGGTTTACTTGGATACCCTCACCGTCCAGGGCATACACCCATCCTGGCAATCGAGCGATGCCGCGTGGGCCGGACCAATAGCAGCAACTCGTAGGGCCGGTGAACCACCTCTTTTCGTATCGCAATGGTGTGTAGTACATCCATTTCATGCCATCCGCGGATTGTGCCGCTCGGAGGGCATTGTAGATCGTATGCTCCATTTTCTCCATATACCGTACTCGACCGGTGGCCAAGTACAACCGGGCATTTAGTAACAGCCACTCAACCGTCGCGCAGGTCTCCTGGTGATGCCGTTCTGGCTGACCGTTTTGAACCGGCGTGTCGTTAGGCGCCGACTTTCTTAAGAGCTCGTTGTAGCCGAGCGATCCGGTTGGATATAGGTGCTGAGCGACTAAATCCTCCCACACTTTTTCAACCCAACGGAGCTTTTTTGCGGCGTTTTCTGCAATGAACAGCTCGACGACACTCCCAAGGTAACCCAGCAGGTTGTAAGCGTGTGCCAGAGGCGCCTGCTGAGTTTTTTGCATCCTGACGACTGGAGGGAAATGGTTCACGACCGATGAAGCAAACTCGAGGAATCTCCGCTCGCCTGTGAATCGATATAAGCGGACGAACTCATCAATGATATTGACACTCACCCCCCCGTCTTCGTGACTGTGAAAGAAGGGGCTGTTTTCATCAGCCACCTTACCGTAATGTTTGATCACCCAATCGCCGCCTCTTATGGCTGCATCGAGAGAGGCTTTATCACAATAAACCTCATACCGAGTCAGCAGGCCCGTCAGAGCATACTTGACATTCCATAGATCCCACTCTGAATTTTCCCCCCTTCTGACAGGAATCTCAATCCCCAGGTAACCATCTGAATCTTGGGCCGCAATCATCGCAGTCGCAAATGCGGCAGAGTACTGGCCGAGTTGCGCATGACTGCTGCTGGCTGCAGTAAGGGACGCCGCATCCAGCCATTTCCCGGCGTACTCACCTGCCCATGGCAGCTCCTCCTTGATATTTCGAAGGGGCTCGATTACCCATTCCTCTCCGCGGTGTTGGAAAGGTTCCAGCATCCAGTCCTTATTTTCTTCATACTTATTGATCAGATATTGCAAGTTTCCCTGAAACCGAGGGGACAAACATCCGGTGATACGGACCTGGTCGGGGGATGGGAATTGGATTTTTTTAGTGTTAATCCCGGAGGTGATAACATTATCCTCTGGTGGCGATTTTTTTTTAGGAATGCGCGGATCCTGAATTAGCGGCAGCAGCGCCCGGTGAAGGTATTTCCCATTCTTATTCGTCGCAATATCCGGGTTTATTTCGGCCTCTGGCGATTCCTCCTCGATCATGATCCATCCGTTATAACCGGCTGCTTTCAGCATGGTGACTATCCTGGGAAAGTTGATAACCCCTGCTCCCATTGCAGTCCATTCGCCTGAGGCGGTGATATCCTTGAAATGGACATGCCTAATAAGAGACATATAGCTCTGGAAAACCTCGATTACATCCATGCCGCCTTTAGCGATGTGTCCGGAATCGGGTGCAAAACCAACGACCCGGCTGTCCAAACCATCGAGCAATACTCGATAATCGTCCCGGGTGCGGAACACCGATCCTAGAGGTGAATTTGGATGGAACGAGCAGATAATACCCTGGTCAAACGCGCGGCGGGCGACCGCGTTCACACAAGCGATGGCGTTCGCCTGCCGTCCCTGGAGGTTTGCTCTATCTTTACCGGGCATCTGGCAGAGGACCAGGTGAGTGCCGGGGAAAGATTTTATGTATTTAAAGATCCGCTCAGCTTTCTGTCTTTCTCGCTTTGTTTCGTCGGGCCCGGCCCAATCCAGAACCAGGGTAATCGCCCCGAGCTTCAAACCATGCTGGACGAGAATATCCTTTAATTCTTGTGGATCTTCATAATAATTTCCCAGCATAAAGGTCTCCGGTTCGATGCCGGCAAATCCAGCCGCATTAACCACTTTTAATATGTGGGGCAGCTTCCCAATGTATTTCTTTCCAGACATTTGCCATGTATAAAATTGGCAGCCAAAATTTATCTGGCTCATCTCAGCACCTCATCCATTAGACTTCGGACGAATGGAACAGCATCTTTCCCTGCGGTAGGGGTGTGTGGATTGAAACAGAAATCCACGCACCACCAGGGCATCTCCCTGATAACGGGCTTCAATGCATTCAAGACTACTTTGAAGTCAATGTATCCCTTTCCAAAAGCCGTATGGGTGCTCGTCTCATAGTTGTGGAGTGTGCCATCGGAGTCAATCAGATGCAGGTGACCGACCATCGCACTCAACAGGCGGGCGTATTCTGCTACACCACCGTTAAGCAATTCAGGGTCGCCCGTTTGCCTCGCTCCGACAACCGAACCCATATATGCATGGCTGGTATCGAATAGCAGTTTGAAGTTTTCGTGGTTTACTTCACTAATCACGCGTTGGACCTCGGATGGCTTATTAAGCCAGAAACCAGGTTCGAACTCCCAGACCACATTTACTCCGGCCTTGGCAGCTTCTACTGCAGCCGCGTGCCAGGTATTGGAAAGACGGGTGAAGCGCGTTTCGTATTCGTCAGCGCGTAATGACACGGGAGGGCTGACCGTATCTACACGCAATATGCTGATGCC
>JBGOXG010000264.1:0-2801 GCA_041479025.1 Anaerolineae bacterium | reverse complement strand
TCCTAATCGGTGGCTTTGCGCTATCTGGATTTCCCTTCATTACGGCTGGTTTCTGGTCAAAAGATGAAATTCTGGCCGATGCTTTTGCTCACGGTCAATGGGCAATATTCTTTACATTAGTCTTTGCCGCGACCCTGACTGCTTTCTATACGATGCGCCAGATCACTCTCGCATTTTTGGGCGAACCCCGCACAAAGGCTGCTGAGCATGCCGAGGAAACACCCTGGACCATGACCCTGCCGCTCGTATTTCTCGCTGCTTTTGCAGTGGCGGTTGGTTGGGTCGGAATTCCGGAAAGCCTGACAGCCGGTGTGATCCCAAACTGGTTCCATGGATTTGTCGGTGGTACTTTACTTGAACATCCGGAAGTATTGGAATTCAACATCGTGCCGATGCTGGTCTCGATTTTGATTTCGCTTGGTGGGCTTGGGTTGGGATGGCTTGTTTACCGGCGCGTGAAAACAGGAGATCCAGACCCGCTGGTCAAACCATTTGGTCCGGTCTATACCCTGCTCAAGAATAAGTGGTATTTCGATGAGTTTTATGCCTTCTTTGTGGTGAAACCCGTCATCTGGCTGTCGGAAGTCTTTACAGCCTTGTGGATGGATCGCACCGTGATTGACGGAATATTAAATGCATTTGGCATCATTACCGGGCGTTTGGGTTACATCTTCCGGAACTACTTCGATGCCCCTGTGGTCAATGGCTTCGGCGACTTTGTCGGCGAAGGCACCAAATGGATTGGCAAAAAATCTGCTCCGATAATTCAGCGTGGTCGCATCCAGGGTTATATGATTGCCTCGATGACGGTGATCATAATCCTGGCGATGGTCTTCGCTTACTTTTTCCTGGCTTAGGGATACGGGAGTAAAACATGGTTTTCTTCTCAAGTCATTTACTGAGCATCATCCTATTCTTCCCCGTCCTTGCAGCACTGTTTATCCTGATTATTCCTTCTGATCAGGTGCGTGTCATTCGTTGGACGGCATTGATTGCAAGTCTGATCCCTTTGGGGGTGGCAATATTCCTCTGGCGAAGTTTTGATCCAAACCTGTCCGGGTTTCAGTTCGCCGAGCAGTACAGATGGTATGAAGCGATTAATTCAACTTTCCATATCGGTGTGGATGGTCTGTCGCTGACGATGGTTTTGCTGACAACGCTGCTTGCACCGTTAGCGATTCTAGCTTCCTTTAGTATTACTGACCGCGTAAAAGCGTATATGATACTGTTCCTCTTTCTGGAATCGGGAATGCTGGGTGTTTTCCTCTCGCTCGATCTGCTGATTTTCTTCGTCTTCTGGGAAATCGGCCTCATCCCGATGTATTTCCTGATAAACCAGTGGGGTAGCGCCAACCGCAATTATGCATCTCTGAAGTTTATTATATACACCATGGCAGGATCGTTAGGATTGCTTCTTGCTATCCAAATGCTGGGTGTTTTATTCCAGACCTATGACATTATGACTTTGGCTGAACGATGGTCAACTCTGCAAGGTAACTTAATGGGCATCCCTGTTTCCACGGTGAAGACTTTCGCCTTCTGGGCATTCGTTATCGCCTTTGCGATCAAAGTCCCCGTCTGGCCGTTCCATACCTGGCTGCCTGATGCCCATACCGAAGCTCCGACAGCCGGTTCAATGATCCTGGCAGGTGTCTTGTTGAAACTTGGGGCTTACGGTTTCTTGCGGCTTGTCCTGCCCTTCTACCCGGCTGAAGCGCATTATTACGCAGGTTGGCTGGCTTTCCTGGCGACCATGGCCATCGTCTTTGGCGCTTTCGGTTCATACGGACAAATCGATTTCAAACGGTTGGTTGCTTATTCATCGATCAACCATATGGGCTTTGTATTGCTTGGAATCGCCGCAGCTGCCAGAATTGGGTTAAATAATGCAGACCCGTTATTGAATTTGAGCGCCAATATTGCACTTAATGGCGCCGTGTTACAGATGTTTGCCCATGGACTTTCGGCTGCAGGGATGTTCTTCTTGGTCGGCGTGATATATGAACGTACTCATACTCGCAATCTGAATGAATTTGGCGGACTATTTCCACTGGTTCCGGTTTATGGAGGCATCCTTATCTTCACCTCCATGGCATCGCTAGGATTACCTGGCATGGCAGGCTTCGTGGCCGAGTTCCAGGTGGTCAGAGGCACCTGGTCCGTCCTGACCGTATGGACGGCGATTAGCATGATCGGTCTATTAATGACCGGCGCTTACATCTTGAAAGGGATAAAGAAAGTCTTGCATGGACCGCTAAATGCGCATTGGGTAGGACATCTTAGCGAAATTAATGCCCGAGAAGTTATCGTCATGGCACCGCTCATGGTTCTTATTGTCCTGATTGGCATTTGGCCGATGTGGATCATGGATGTGATAAATAAAGCTGTGGCAATGCTGTTCTAAGGAGAGGTGCACAATGCAATTTCCGGTTCTGAGCATCATTGTCTTCACCCCTGCAGTCGCCGGACTGCTGATCTTACTTATCCCATCGCATCGCAAGACAGAGATCCGGATGGCTGCCTTGGCCGCTGCGGTCTTTGCTTTGGTTCTCTCGATCTGGGTGTATTTCAATTACGACCAGACACTAGGGAGTTACCAGTTTATTGAACACTATCAGTGGCTGCCCCAATTGGGCATCAGCCTGCAATTTGGTGTGGACGGGATTAGCACACCCTTGGTCCTTTTGACCGGGTTGGTCATGTTCACCGGTGTCCTGATCTCATGGGGAATCGACGATCGGCCGCGAGAATTTTTTGCTTTTTTATTCATCCTGGCGAGTGGTGTATTTGGAGTTTTTGTA
>JBGOXG010000232.1:0-3344 GCA_041479025.1 Anaerolineae bacterium | reverse complement strand
TCCTCTCCGTTGAAGACGCTCTGGCTGTTCTGGCCACCCAGACCGATGAGATTAAACGTTTGATGGGCATTTATACCAAGCATATGGCTGAGTCTCAGTTTGCTTGAACCGTTTTCTAAATAATTATCTTAATGTCTATAGAAACGACCTTTTCTTACAGGGAAAAGCTCCCTGCTCAATTTCTGACAAATGGCAATTGTCGGATATATTTCCCATTCTTCAATTCTTCCAAAATAAAAGCAGCCAGATCGCCACTGGTAACATCATTGTTTCCAGGAGCGCCAAAGTTACCGACTCGATAAGAGCCTTTCGGTGTCTCGAGGCGGATATAGAATTCGCGCACAAATGTCCAATCCAGGTTGCTTTGTTGGATCAGATTTGCTCCCTTAACTTCATCATCAACTGCCTTTCTCATCATCATCTTCCCTATGGACAGTATCAGTCGTTTCCCGAAGGTCGGTTTGTCGCCCTTGTCCCTGGCACCGATCACGCTCGCCAGGCGAATAATGCGCTTCACATTATGTTTCTGCATTGCCGCGATGATATGGCGGGCGGTTATGGTCCGGGTGTCGTTCGGCCCGGGTGAGTTCGGCGCCAAGCCGACAAGGTGAAGTACGGCTTCTGTCCCGCGGACGGTCTCTTCGAATTTAGCCTGGTCTGCCAGATCGCCTTGGAGGACTTGCAAATTGGGATGCTGAAACTCAAGCTTAGATGGGTCACGCATCGATGCCTTCACCTGATACCCCTCTTTCAGAGCCAATTCCGTGAACGGCCTGCCCGTGCGCCCGGAGGCCCCAAATACTGCTATCGTTTTCACAAGAGAATCTCCTTTAACAATAAGTGAGTTTACTTCCTTTACTTTCTAATATATTGAAAGCAGCAATCGATGATAAATCGCTATTGCCTTGATCTTGTCATTTATACAACAGCTACGTAAACTGAATATAAACATCGTCTCTGTAATAAATAAGCGTAACGCCACGGATTTTCAGTCCACGCAGCGTTCTACCCATCACGATCAGGTTTCGATCAATTCATAACAGGCAAAGACACAGTAACGGTGGTGCCGGCGCCCAATTTGCTTTGCAGGCTGATTTCACCCTGATGGATTTCAACGATTTTCTTTGCAATGGACAGCACCAGGCCACTGCCCCCGTTTGACCGCTGCCGGGATTTGTCTGCCTTGAAGAAGCGCTCGAAGACGCGGGCTTGATCTGCCTCTAAAATGCCGATGCCCGTGTCCGAGATGCTGAAGAGCACTTTGTCTCCTTGTTGGTGCAAACCGATATTTACTCTTGCGGATTGGGGTGAAAACTTGATGCTGTTATGGATCAGGTTTATCCACACCTGGCTCAAAAGGTCCTCGTCGGCAGTAATGCTGACTTCCTCGAGGGAAACAACCATGTCGATGACTTTATCCATCCATTGCGGCTCACAAGCTAGGATCAGGCTGCGGATTTGTTTATCCAGCCGGTAGGGTTTGGGTTCGAACTGGAGGTTCTCCGCTTCCAGGGAGGCGAGTTTGAGCAAGTCCTCACTTAATTTAGACAACCGCATGCACTCGGTTTCGATGATATTCAGGTAATGGGTTTTCTCTTCCTGGCTGAGGTCCTCGTCTTGGAGCGCCCGGGCGAAGCCTCGAATAGAAGTCAACGGCGACTGGATTTCGTGAGAGACATTGGAGATAAACTCCTGCCGCAGTTCCTCCATCTGGCTCAATTCCAGCGCCATGCTATTCACGCTCTGTACCAACTTTTTGACTGGTTCATGCCCTTGAAAGTCGCCGTCCAGTTCATTTTCGAGCCGGACGTTAAAATCACCCTGTCCAATCCTCTCCAGTGCCTTGATGATCGGTTCCACTGTGCCCATCAGAAATTCCCTTCGTTTGGATCTGAAGATGAAACCCAGGATGGAAATAATCAGGACGCAAAAGAACAGGCCCAGCAAGGAATTAACCAGTTGGGCTACCAGGGCAGTTGGGTGAAGATCAAGCTTTTCATAACCGAATGCTGTTAGGACAAAAGTCCCCGAAAATACTCCTGCCAGAAAAGCAAGTATGAGCACGGTCCCACCGATCCGGATAAAAATCTGCTTGTTTTTCATAAGTTCACCTCCAGGCGGTAGCCCAGCCCTCGGATGGTCCTGATCCTGAAGGAGTAAAGTTCTTCGGGGAATCGCTTGCGTAGCCGGTTGATGTGAACATCCAGTGTTCGGAAATTCCCATGGAAATCATACCCCCAAATATCTTCGATTAATTGTTCCCGGGTGAACGTCCTGCCAGCCTCACTGGCCAGTTTAAATAGTAGCTCGAACTCTTTTAAGGGCAACGTCAGGTCCTCGCCGTCAACCTTAACGGTATAAGCTTTGCGATCCATCAATATTTTTCCGGTTTGAATTGTTTGGGAGGTGGTAATCCGGTAGCGTTTCAACAGGGCTTTTACCCTGGCCACCAATTCCAGCGGTTCAAAAGGTTTTACCAAATAATCGTCAGTTCCCAGTTGAAAACCTTTTAATTTTTGACTAGTCTCACCTCTCGCTGTGAGCATCAACACAGGGATGTCATAGTTTGCTTTCAGCTCGCGGCACAGCTCCCAGCCGTCCATTTTGGGCATCATAATATCGACGATGACCATATCTGCCTTTACTGACTCAAGTATGCCAAGTGCTTCAACTCCATCAGAGGCTTCCAGGATATCAAACCCCTCTCTTTTTAAAAACACTCCTGCTAACTCTCGAATATGAGGATCGTCGTCGACAATCATTATTATATTCATCGTCCTTACTTGTCCTTTTCTGCGCCAGGTGCACCATGGACGTATGGATCATGCCAATTGAAAACTTAAATAAGCCGCATGTTATCATAACGAAAGCAATTTTCAGAAAAGAGGATACAACATATTTATAAACTGAATGTAAACAAAATAGGTTTTTGATCAACAAATCTAGTGCCAATCTTGGGGTAATTGCTTCATAAAGAACATAATTGATATAGCAATATATCGGATTTCTAATAAATATACTTGTCCAAATGGCATCAAATCGAGAATAATGATAACCCTAGCCTAATTGATTTTCTGCTCGAATATCCCGCAGAAGACGCTGGACGATTATGTCGATCCGGTAGATTTTCATGATCTGATTTATCGAATATTTCACGCAGGGTCAGTTTCCTCAGCGCAGGGAGGTGCGGACAGTATTCAAAGGTATATACACGACGGTTGCTATTTCCTCACAACAGATTTTTAACACATTTATTGTGACGATTGTCATAGGATTTGGTGACACAGTAATATAGGTAGTCATCGTGAAATATATTAAACTTAATCATCCGCTTTCTGGCAGTG
>JBGOXG010000199.1:0-4119 GCA_041479025.1 Anaerolineae bacterium | reverse complement strand
TGGGTGTCATTTTCGGACGAAGATTATTCATTCATTATCCCTATAATTATAGACTCAAACGATGGTGAGAAGGGCACGGTAATACCCGTGCCCCAAGATCAAAAACTCGGCAGATTATTCAATAGAAACTGGTATCATCCCGTCTTGTTTAGAATTGCCTGCTGAAATCTTTCTCGTACTCCATCGAATGGAATTCGCTGCATAATCGGGTCAAAAAAACCCTCGACAAGGATGCGTTCTGCATCTTTTGGGGGAATGCCCCGGCTTTCAAGGTAGAACATCGGCTCCTGCTCCAGCTTGCCTACTGTCGCGCCATGTGTACAACGTACATCATCGGCGAGAATTTCGAGGCCGGGGATGGAATCGGCTCTGGCAGACTCGCTCAAGACCAGGTTTCGGTTCGCCTGGTAACCATCCGTTTTTTGCGCGCCAGGGGCAACATAGATCATCCCCTGCCATACTGATCGGCTCTTATCCTTCAGAGCACCCTTGAATAATAGGTCGCTCGTCGTGTGCGGTGCCAGGTGATTCTGCTGAGTGTCATGGTCCAGGTGCTGGGAGCCATCTGTGAAGTAGAAACCTGACATTCGCCCGGTTGCCCCTTCACCCACCAGATCCAACTCGGAGAAATTTTTGGTCAGGCGCGAGCCGACTGCGCCGAATATCCAATCCAGGTTGCCATCTCGTTCCACGCGCACCCGCTCGTGGGAAAAGTTCCAGACGTGCTTGCCCCAGGATTGAAGCTCGACAAATTTAAAGTTAGCACGGCTCCCCACCTTGATTTCTACGATGCCAGCGTGCATGGAATGCCCATTTTCAGTCGGCGATGCGGATTCGTGAACATAGGTTGCTGATGCGCCATCGTCAATCCAAACCAGTAGATGCGAGATATGCGCCAAGTCGACTCCCGGCCCCCACAATATCGAATGGAGAGGTTCTTCAACCTGTATATTCTTTGGAACATAGAGCAGAATTCCATTCTGCGCGAAAGCTCCGGCTAGGGCAGCAAATTTCCCTTCCTCGACGTTCACCATTTGACCAAGAATTTTCTCTACGAGACCAGCGTGCTTGTCAATAGCCGTCTTCAAGTCAGTGAAAACCACACCCATTCGAGTCAATTTCTCATCAAGGTCAATTGTCGCCCCTCCGGGGAGGAGCACAATTTGCCCACCATGCTGTTCTGAGACGAGGGGCTTGAGCAATTCCTCGGGGATAGGTGGCAAGTCGAGGTAGACATTCTCTACCGGCAGTTTGAAAGAATCGACAGGCAGTGAATGGATATCCGTGCGCCGCCAGGCTTCATCTATGGTTGAGGGGAGAGACAGCCGCTTAAACGCCTCCCAGGCATGGGTACGATAGGAATCAATCGCTCCTCCAGAAACGGGGATATCCGCCTGGGTAAATGTGAACTCACGAGCAACAGTACCCACCCGCCTGGAGCGCGTCACGACAACTTTGGGTTTCTCTTCCATGTTAACCAATCGACCCTTCCATCTGGAGTTGGATCAGCCGGTTCATTTCAACCGCGTATTCCATCGGTAATTCTTTGACTAGCGGTTCGATGAAACCGGAGACGACCATCGTAGTGGCTTCTTCTTGGCTCAAGCCTCGGCTCATCAGGTAAAAAAGCTGTTCTTCGCCGACCTTTGAAACAGACGCCTCGTGTCCGATCGAAACGTCTTCCTCATCAATTTCGATGGACGGGTAGGTATCCGAGCGTGATTGCGGGTCAAGCAACAACGCATCACAAACCACGCTGGATTTAACGCCCTTGGCACCCTTGTAGACCTTGAGCAAGCCTCGAAAAGAAGCGCGACCGCCTCCCTTTGAAATGGACTTGGACATCACCTTGCTGGTGGTGTTCGGCGCGAAATGGACCATCTTGGTCCCTGCATCCTGGACCTGACCAGGGCCAGCAAAAGCCATAGAAAGCATTTCACCATGAGCACCGGTTTCCATCAGGTAACAGGATGGGTATTTCATGGTCAGTTTTGAGCCCAAGTTGGCGTCCACCCATTCGTGTGTGGCATTCTCATAAACCTTTGCGCGCTGAGTCACCAGATTAAAAACGTTGGTAGACCAGTTCTGGATGGTTGAATAGCGCGACCGCGCGCCTTTTTTGACAATAATTTCAATGACGCCACTGTGGAAAGAATTAGAGGTGTACTGAGGCGCCGTGCAGCCCTCCACATAATGCACCGAGGCACCCTCATCGACAATGATCAATGTACGTTCAAACTGACCGACGTTGGCTGTATTCAGACGGAAGTATGCTTGTAAGGGTAAATCTACCTTCACGCCTTTCGGTATGTACACAAATGAACCGCCTGACCACACAGCGCTGTTAAGTGCTGCAAACTTATTGTCTTCAATAGGAATGACTGTCCCGAAATATTCTCGGAACAGATCGGGGTACTGGCGTAAGCCATCTTCAATGGACAGGAAAATTACACCCTGTTTTTCAAGATGCTCCAGTACGGAGTGATAAACCATCTCAGACTCATACTGAGCGCCCACGCCGGCCAGGAATTTACGCTCCGCTTCAGGTATACCCAGCTTGTCAAAGGTGCGCTTGATATCATCTGGCACATCATCCCAGGATTTCTCGCTCTTTTCTGTGGGTTTTACATAATAAAAGATTTCGTCCAGATTTAATTCGGCCAACGACGGTCCCCAAGACGGCATGGGACGACTCATAAAATGTTCGAGTGCTTTAAGCCGGAACTCCAGCATCCACTGCGGTTCGCCCTTCATCCGCGAGATATTCTCCACAACCTCCCGGCTCAGCCCTTTTTCGGATTTGAATACATAATTCTCCGGGTCATGAAATCCGTATTTATATTCGCCCAAACCTTCCAGTATCTTGACGTCTTCGCTCATGGTTTGCTCCAATAAAACTCTCCAGTTTTGCTAATCAGAAAGATATTATATAAGCTTCTTTAAATATCAATTAGGCTGCGGTTTCTTCGTACTTTTCACGCACCCACTCGTAGCCTTGTTCTTCCAGATGCAGCGCGAGATCGGGTCCACCTGACTCCACGATCCTGCCTCCCATCATGATATGCACGAAGTGCGGCTTGATATAGTTCAAGAGCCGCTGATAGTGCGTAATGACGAGCACTCCCAACTCAGGACCGCTCAAAGCATTGACCCCTTCTGCGACGATTCGCAGTGCGTCGATATCAAGCCCGGAGTCAGTCTCGTCCAAAATCGCGATTTCTGGTTTGAGGGTGGCCATCTGGAGAATTTCAGCGCGTTTCTTTTCGCCACCAGAAAAACCATCATTCAGGTAGCGACCAGCAAATGCCGAATCCATCTTGAGGAGTTCCATCTTCTCCTTGAGCATCTTGCGGAATTCCGGGATGGCGATGCCCTTGTCTTCTGGATTAGTTGCCCGCCTTCGGGAATTGATTGCCGTACGCAGAAAATTGGCAACCGTAACACCGGGAATGGCGACTGGATATTGAAATGCGAGAAAAATTCCTTCCCGCGAGCGAACATAGGGCTCCAACTCAAGGATGTTTTTCCCCTTAAACCAGATTTCGCCTTCGGTCACAATATAGTTGGGGTGTCCCATCACTGTGTATGCGAGTGTGGACTTGCCGGTTCCATTCGGACCCATGATCGCATGGATCTCTCCTTGTTTAACTGTCAGATCGACACCCTTGAGTATTTCCTTGGATTCGATACTAACATGCAGATTTTTGATGACTAATTCCGACATGACTACTCCTTCGGTATTCAACCAGATGTTTTTATTAATCAGATGGTATTATAGCAAATTGGGGGTAAAATGTCAATATTTATGATATTTTTCTAGTATATTATTATTCCGGAACATTACTACCATAATTGTCGTCAATAATCAATCACATAATATTAAGGGGTATTAGTTTTGAAGAAATTTCTCTTTTCCTCCTGCTCTTCTAGTCGAGTTCAAACACACCCTGTCCGATCCCATCACATACGGCAAGGCTTATTGCTTGCGCTTTCATCCAGATAAGTTATTGATTTTCGGCGCATTCCCGAGCGACCAAGTGAGCACGACTGACGCACAAGGGATTATTCACTCAATCGCTTTTTCACAAGATGAGAGCATTGCCATTCCTGATTTCGCAC
>JBGOXG010000076.1:0-10557 GCA_041479025.1 Anaerolineae bacterium | reverse complement strand
ATGAAAAATTATCTTTCCCGCTCGTTGCAGACAACCATCATATTCCTGGTGGTGGCTGGAATTCTGGCGCTTGCGTTGAGCGGCTACCTCAATCCAGTATCGAACATATTCAGCGGCTCATTGGTCAATTTTCAAACCTGGGTTTCCACCAGGTATCTTGCCATTGCTGACTTTTTAACTGTCCCCCGTGATGTCGCGGCGCTTAGGCAGCGTAATGCTGAATTAGAGGCTGAGATATCCCGCTTGCAAGCACAGGTTATTGAACTCCAAAATAAAGTTGCAGAGACGGATACACTCGCCGCACTGGTCGATTTTTCACGTTCAAATCCCACTAACACCTATAAGGCGGCGGCTGTCATCGGCCGCGACCCAAGCCCTTTTCTCCATTATGTCATTATTAATCGCGGTTCAAATGACGGCATCCATCGCGGGATGCCTGTAGTTACGAATCAGGGTCTTGTCGGCCGGGTGGATGCTGTGATCGGCGGAGCAGCGCGCGTCGAATTAATCACTGATCCTTCTTCTGTGGTAAGTGTGTTTCTGCAAAATTCGGGTGCTGATGCATTAATGAAAGGTTCGGTGAGCGGAGATTTAAATCTGGATATGCTGTCACAGGATGTGAACATCCAGACGGGCGATGTGGCGCTGACGTCGGGCTTGGGAGGGGAATATCCTCCCGATCTGCTGGTCGGCCAGGTGAGTAATGTACGCAAACGTGAGAGCGATTTGTTTCAGGAGGCGACTGTCCAGCCAGTGGTGGATTTTTCCCGATTGGAAATAGTTTTGGTCATTGTCAACTTTCGTCCGGTTGACATTAGCCCATTAGTCCCCGCCTCATCACCGTGATTAGAAAACTACTCGCATTTCCAATACTGGCGCTCGTGGTGATTCTACAAACCACCATCGTCGCCCGTTTACAGTTGCTTTCAGGTTCGGCTGATTTGATGTTGGTCGTTCTTGCAGCCTGGGCGCTTCAAGAGCAGGTTGATACTGCTTGGCATTGGGCGGTGCTGGGTGGCTTGATGATCGGATTTGCATCCGGCGTGCCGCTTGTTGCGACAATCTCGGGTTACCTTGCAGTAGTTGGTCTAGCCAGACTGGTTCTTAAACGCGTTTGGGAATTACCCATTTTGGCAATGTTCTTTGTCACGTTTATTGGCACATTGATATTTCAGACAATTTCTTTTGTTTCTTTGGCGGCATCCGGTGATGCTATAACTATCAATGATGCATTTAGCCTGATTGTGCTGCCCAGCGTATTGCTCAATTTATTGATCGCTTTGCCCATTAGTGCTATCATGCGAGATTTAGGGTTATGGATGTATCCAATGAATGAGGAACTATGAGTTCATCAACTACTACGCCATCTCCAACTCCGACCCGATCGTATTTTGCCGGATGGAGAATTTGGATTGTCTACGGGATGGTTCTGGTTGGCTTTTCAATCTTGGCCATACGGTTGTTCAACCTGCAGATTCTGGAGGGTGACCTCTGGACTGCCCGGGCAATAAACAATCGGATTAAGGACATCAGTGATCCAGCTCCGCGGGGAATCATCTATGACCGGAATGGTTACATTCTGGCGAGGAACATTGCATCCTATAATGTTGTGATTACACCAGCTCTCCTGCCGGATGACCAATCGGATATTCAAGATATATATAGACAGTTGTCTGAGTTGATCGATGTACCTGTCAATCAAGGCACGGTGGAAGATGCCAAGAAGGTATCTGCCTGTGTGCCGGGACCGGGTATTACACAGTTGGTTGAACTGGGCGATTCCCTCGCCCCGTATAGTCCGGTAAGAATAATATGTAATATTGATGAAACACTGGCGATGGCCATTCGACAAAAAGCCGTAGATTGGCCAGGGGTGGACATCGAGATTGAACCCGTACGGGATTATCCAACAGGTGAAATGACTGCAAACCTGATCGGATTTCTTGGACCTATCCCCGCGAATAAAGTGAATGCCTATGAGCAGTTGGGATTCGTTGCTAACCGCGATAAAGTAGGCTATGCCGGCGTTGAAGCCTCCATGCAGGATTTGCTTGCAGGGAAGAACGGCACGCGTGTGGTAGAGCGAGACGTTGCAGGTCAAATATTGCGCAACGTCGAAGCCCCTGTTGCTCCAGTGCCGGGAAATGATGTTTATCTTACAATTGACGCTCGGTTGCAATCGGCGGCAGAAGCGGCACTGGTCGGGGAAATCAACTCGTGGAACACCTTTTATTATGGTGATACGGGTCAACAGCGTATATCAAGCGGGGTGGCCATTGCCATGAACCCCAAAACAGGAGAAATCCTGGCAATGGTTCAATGGCCAAACTATGAAAATAACAGAATGGCCCGAATAATCCCTGCCTATTATTACAACCAGCTCGAACAGGATCCGCGCCACCCCTTGCTTAATTATGCGATTTCTGCCGAATACCCACCCGGCTCTGTGTTCAAACTTTCTACCGCTACTGGTGCTTTAAACGAGGGCGTTGTTACGCTTGATCAGATAATTGATGCACCAGGCCAAATTACTCTGTGTGAACGTTTTTCACCGAATGAGCCCTGCACGGAGAACAACCAGCGGCCATTTAGAGATTGGATATTTGATAAGAACCCCGAGGGGTTCGGCAAGATCGATTTTCTGCACTGTATCGCGTATTCGAGCAATGTCTGTTTTTATAAGTTGGGCGGCGGATATAAAAATGAAATCCCGCAAGGTCTGGGGCCGCAACGTCTCGCAGAATATGCTCGTGCAATCGGCTATGGCACCCAAAGCGGCATCGAATTGCTCGGCGAAGCGGATGGGTTAATCCCGACCCCTCAGTGGAAACGTATCAACCTTGGTGAAAACTGGTCCACAGGTGATACTTACATCGCAAGCGTCGGGCAAGGTTATGTACTGTCGACGCCATTGCAGGTCCTGCAGTCAGCAGCAACCATTGCCAATGACGGTCTTCTCATGAAACCGACTATAATCCGCCAGGTCGTTGATAGTGAAGGAAAAGTAGTTGAAAAATGGTTCAATCCTGCGAAATTTACCGTTTCAGACAAACCAACAGGTAAAGGGGATTTTCAGATTTCACCTTTTGTTCCCAAGAAGCGCTGGGATATCACGACAGACCCTGTCATCGCTGACTTTAATTGTGTGGAAGGATATTGTGAGCCAACCGACAAAATGAAAACCGTGGATCCATTTGTTGTCCAGCAAGTGCAAACAGGGATGCGCCTGGCTGTGTTGGAGGCACGTGGCACGTTGCACCGGGCAGATACTTTCTTGAACTATCCCATCGCGGTGGCTGGAAAAACAGGCACAGCAGAATACTGTGACGATGTAGCCCGTTCTCAGAATCGATGCCAGTTTGGTTTATGGCCTACACACGCCTGGACAGTAGCTTATGCCCCTTATGATGATCCTGAAGTTGTTATTATTGCTTTTATGTACAACGGTGGTGAAGGTGGCGTGGTCGCTGCGCCACTCGTTCGCCTGATTATGGACGCCTATTTCAAAATAAAGGCAATCGATGCCGGCCAGTCTACTGGCGGAGGCGGATAATTTATTATTAGCGCAATTAAATTCCCCGGCTTTGCTATCCCCTGTAAAAGACTAACCATAAAATAGTTATCGTATAGCCGTCTTTATGCTATAATTTCCAGCGGGGAAGGATGACTTATTTATTCCTGCCGTATGCTATAATTTGTCACGACTAAAGGCACAGAATGAGTGATTCCAACCTTGTTCAGATTAAAGGTTTGCGAGATGGTTTGCTTGTAACTCTGGGGGAAGCAGGGTGGAGTGTCTTGCACACCGCACTGCTTGGACAAATCGACGAAAAATCGGATTTCTTTAAAGGTGCTCGGCTCGCTCTCGATGTTGGACCCCAGGATTTACACGTCGTGGAAATGACAGCCCTTCGAGATGAGTTATCAGAACGCGGTATTACGTTATGGGCGGTACTAAGTAATTCATCAGCAACCGAAAATACCGCCCAGATCCTTGGTCTTGCGACTCGGCTCTCCAAGCTGAGACCCGACACGATCACCCAGGTTCATGAACCCTCTGCTGAAGATTCTGCGATGTGGGTCAAACGGACAGTCCGGTCGGGAGTACGACTGGAACATGAAGGAAATGTGGTCGTGCTGGGTGATGTCAATCCCGGCGCGGAAATTATCGCCTCTGGCAGCGTGATCGTATGGGGCCGATTGCGGGGGGTCGTACATGCGGGAGCGCAAGGTGATAAGGATGCAGTCGTATGCGCTCTTGATTTATCACCCACGCAACTTCGGATAGCCACCGAAATTGCTACCACGCCAGAACGACGCAGCCAGCCTTATCCTGAAATGGCTCGCCTAAAAGAAGGGCATCTTGAGGCAGAACCCTGGCATCCGGGATGATCCCCATCTCAGAGTGTAGATTTTCTCACCGGGTCGAAATCGGTGTTTATGGAAATAATACTTCTAATTTCAGATATCGAGTTGAGCTATGACTGCTAAAGTGGTGACCATTGCATCAGGAAAGGGCGGTGTCGGCAAAACCACCGCTGTTGCGAATATTGCCGTTGGGCTTGCCCAGGACGGAAGAAAAGTCGTTTGCATCGATGGTGATATCGGATTGAGAAACCTCGATGTTATTATGGGACTCGAGAACCGCATTGTTTATGACATTGTGGATGTCGTTGAAGGCCGATGTCGTTTACGGCAGGCGATGATTCGCGATAAACGTCTTCCGGAATTATTCTTGATCCCTGCCGCGCAAACTCGCGATAAGAATGCGGTTTCTCCCAGTGATATGGTCCGATTATGCGATGAGCTGCGCCAGGAATGCGAATGGGTCCTTATCGATTCCCCGGCGGGAATCGAACGTGGTTTTCGCAACTCGATCGCTCCGGCTGATAAAGTATTAATCGTGACCAATCCCGAAGTCTCGGCAGTCCGCGATGCGGATCGAGTGATTGGCCTGCTCGAGGCCGAGGGCAAGACTGATCAAGGGTTGATCATTAATCGATTGAACCTGTCCATGGTCAAGCGTGGCGACATGCTTTCTGTGGATGATGTGCTGGATCTACTGGCGATTGAACTGGTCGGGATAGTACCCGAAGATGAGAATGTAATCGTCAGTTCCAACCGTGGAACGCCAATTGTATTGGACGGGAAAAGTAAAGCCAGCCAGGCATTTATAAATATTTCACAACGGCTCCAGGGTCAGCGTGTGCCTTTTATTGACCTGGAAGATCACGATGGATTGTGGTCGCGGCTGACGAAATTCGCGAAGGGAGGAGAGTAGAGATGGACTTCTTGAATCGCGTGCTTGGGCACAAGCCAAAAAGCGCCCAAAATGCAAAGGAACGTCTGCAGCTTGTATTAATCCATGATCGTACGGATATCACACCTGCGGTGCTGGAAATCCTGCAGGCTGAGTTAATTGAAGTCATTTCACGGCATGTGGATATCGATCCCTCCACCGTGCGAATTAACGTAGAGCACGAGGGTCGTTCACAACGTCTGGTTGCGGATATTCCCCTGAGGAGTGTGCCACGCCGCCGGGCTGGATAGGTTATGCGCGGAGCGTTCTGGCTACACTTTGATTTTTGGCTGCTCGGAGCGGTGATTATGGCAAACGCGTTCGGTGCTGCCATGATCCGTTCCGCCATTGCTGGAAACGAAACACTGGCGGGATTGGCGAACCGTCAAATCGTATTTGCGGCGATTGGACTGGCGGTCATTTTAATTCTTTCCGTAGTTGACTACCACTACTGGGGGGCGGTTATTCGCATTATTTACCTGACCACCATGGTGTTCGTCGCGTCATTGGCTGTTGTAGGGAATGCACGATTTGGTGCAGCCCGTTGGATCGAAACCGGACTGATTTCCATTCAGCCCACCGAACTGGCTAAAATCGTCGTTATCATGTCCCTGGCCTATTATTTCGATCGCACCTACAATAATCCTCGCGATTTACGCTGGCTGGCCACAAGCCTGGCGATCGCCGGCGGTCTGGCATTTTGGATTTTGATCCAGCCCAACTTAAGCAATGTCATCGTCATCATGGCCATCTGGGCGGCGATGGTTTGGGTCAATGGGGTGCAGCTCAGGCATGTGATCATGATTGGCGTGGGCGCAGTTATGGCAGTGATTGCGGCTTTTCCGTTTCTGCAGGAATACCAGCAGCAACGCATCTTAAATTTCTTTTTCCCTGATCCCAATGCGACCCATGGCGCGGTCTACAATGTGCAACAGGCATTGATCGCGATCGGGTCCGGCGGATGGTTTGGGCAGGGGTACGGACACGGTACCCAGGTACAACTTCGTTTCCTGAAAGTGCGCCACACTGATTTTATTTTCTCCGCGACCGCCGAAGAGTTCGGGTTGATCGGAACTGTGTTACTGATGGGATTATTGATCTTTATCATCCTGCGCATCTTGCGTGGTGCGCGAATTGCGCGCGACCCCTTCGGTGCCATGTTGTGTTATGGTGTGGCGATCCTGATGGCCTTTCAATCGATCGTCAATATTGCCGTCAACCTGAACCTGATCCCAGTAACCGGTCTTCCCTTACCTTTCATCAGCTATGGCGGATCAGGCCTCGTCACCTTGATGGCTGGGATTGGGCTGGTTGAAAGTGTTATTCTGAGGCATAAGCCTTTGGAATTCTGATTTTCTTGAGTCTGTATTGAATAACGAAACAGATAAACCCCGGAGGATTTGATGGAGTCTACACCTGCACGGGTGCGATTTGCACCCTCACCGACGGGTCACCTGCACCTGGGTGGCGCCCGTACAGCGCTTTATGATTACCTGCTTGCCAGGCGAACCGGCGGAAAATTCGTGCTGCGCATTGAGGACACCGACCAAAAGCGATATGTCCCCGGGGCGGAACAGGAGATCGTGGACGGATTACGCTGGCTGGGGATTCCATATGACGAGGGTCCTGATATTGGCGGACCTTATGGTCCCTACCGGCAGACAGAGCGGTTGGAAATCTACCGGGAACATGCAAAAATACTCGTCGCGAAGGATCACGCCTACCCCTGCTTTTGCTCGCCAGAACGCCTCGAAAAAATGCGCCAGGATCAGCAAAAGCGCAAGGAATCTCAGCGCTATGACGGGACCTGCCGGCGGTTATCCCCCGACGAAGCTGCCCGGCGAGTCGCCGCTGGGGAAAAGCACGTCATACGATTCAAGATGCCGGAGGATGGTGCCACAACTGCCCATGACCTGTTACGGGGAGATATCACCGTTGAAAATACGAATATTGGCGACTATGTCATCGTAACTTCCAGTGGAGGTCCCACCTATCACCTGGCTGCGATGGTGGATGACCACCTGATGAATATCACGCATGTCATCCGCGGGTCGGAATGGCTGAGTACGTTTCCACTGCATGTAAATATCGTACGCGCGTTCGGATGGGATGAACCGGTCTGGGTGCATCTGTCGGTATTCCTGAAACCCAGCGGTAAGGGCAAAATGTCCAAGCGCGAGACCACCGAGGCCATGAAAGACGGCTATTCGATTTTCCTCAAAGACATGCAGGACCTGGGCTTCACCCCGGAGGGAGTTCTTAATTGGATCGTGCTGATGGGGTGGGGGGTCGCGGATGATGACGTCATGACCCTCGACCAAATGGTTGAACGCTTCGACCTCGAGCATCTCAACCCATCGCCGGCGGCGATCAATTTTGCCAAACTCGACCACTTCAACGGTACCCACATCCGGCTGATGACTTCTGAAGACCTGGCAGGACGTCTAAAGCCATTTTTCACACGGGCAGGGTTCGGGGTGGAGGAAGCCAAGCTTCTGCGGATAGTCCCCCTGATCCGCGAACGACTGGTTACGATGGATGATTGTGTCCCCTTTGCTGGCTGGTTCTTCAAAGAGACGGTTTCACCAGACCCGGCTTTCTTGGTCGGGAAGAACCTGACCGCTGCAGTTTCCGCCAGCGTGGCACGCAAGGCATACGATATTTTATCCGCCCTGCCGGAGATTTCCCTTGAAACGGCTGAACCCCCCATGCGGAGGCTGGTCGAAGACCTGGGTTATAGCCCTAACCAGGTTTTTGGCATCCTGCGCGTGGCGGTGACGGGACAGACGGTCAGCCCCCCGCTGTTCGAGAGCATGGAGATCGTCGGCAAGGAAAAGGTGCTGAGGAGAATCCAGGACGCCATCCAGATTTTGGAGAAGATGGCGTAAAGAAGAGGTCGGAGAACATCACGGTCTCCGACCTCTTCAATTTTTCTAGCCCTGCTTTTGTTCAATCTTCGCCCAGGTATCCTTGAGCGTCAGGGTACGGTTGAACACGGGTTTCCCGGGCACCGAATCCGGGTCAGCGCAGAAGTATCCGGTGCGCTCGAACTGGAATTTCTCGCCCGGCTTGGCCTCACCCAGCGACGGCTCGACGAAGCAGTTCTCCATCACTTCCAGCGATTTGGGATTGATGATGCTGTCGATGCCTTCGCCAACATCCGGGTTCTCGACTATGAAGAGTTGCTCGTAGAGCCGGACTTCCGACTTGACAGCGTGAGCTGCTGAGACCCAGTGGATGGTGGATTTGACCTTTCGGCCGTCGGGGGCATCCCCGCCGCGCGTGGCAGGGTCGTAGGTGCAGTGGATTTCAACCACCTCGTCCTGTTCGTTTTTAACCGCACCGGTGCATTTGACCAGGTAGGCGTACCGCAGGCGCACTTCATTGCCAGGATACAGACGGTAGTATTTGGGAGGCGGCGTTTCGCGGAAGTCGTCCTGCTCGATGTACAGTACCTTCGAGAAAGGGACTTTGCGCGTCCCGCTTGACGGGTCCTCGGGGTTGTTGACCGCATCCATTTCCTCCGTTTGCCCGTCCGGATAGTTGTCGATGACCAGTTTCACCGGGTGGAGCACCGCCATCCTGCGCAGGGAACGCTTATTCAAGTCGTCACGGATGCAGGCCTCGAACTGTGCCATCTCGACCCAGCTGTCGTTCTTGGTTTCGCCGGTGCCCGTGACGAAGGTGACGATCGCTTCGGGGTTGACGCCGCGCCGGCGCAGTCCGCGTAATGTGGTCAGGCGCGGGTCGTCCCAGTCGTGCACGATGCCCATCTCGACCAGCTTGCGGACCTTGCGCTTGCTCATCATGGCATAGGTCAGGTTGAGACGTGAGAACTCGATCTGGCGGGTTTTGAACTCGCCCAACTGCTCCAGGAACCACTCGTACAGCGGTCGGTGGATCATGTACTCCTGCGAGCACAGCGAGTGGGTGATTCCCTCCATCGAGTCGTTCTGTCCATGCGACCAGTCGTACATCGGGTAAATGCACCACTTGTCCCCGGTGCGGTGATGGGTGGCGTGCATGATGCGGTACATGACCGGGTCGCGCATGACGATGTTGGGGTGGGCCATGTCGATCTTGGCGCGCAGGACCCGGCTGCCATCCGGGAACTCGCCATTCTTCATCCGTTCGAGCAGTTCGAGGTTTTCCTCGACCGAGCGGTTGCGGTACGGTGACTCGGTACCCGGTTTCAGGGCTGATTCCGTTTCGCTCCACTTCGTGCCGCGCGGCAGCGTGCCACGGCTGGTGCTCATTTCCTTTTGCGACTGGTCGTCCACGTAGGCCAGCCCTTTTTTAACCAGGCGGATCGCCCATTCGTAAAGCCGGTCGAAGTAGTCGGAGGCGAAGGTTACCTTGACCCATTGGATGCCCAGCCAGCGTGCATCCTCTTCGATGGCTTCAACGAATTCAGTCTCTTCCTTGGCCGGGTTGGTGTCGTCGAAACGCAGGTACAGCTCGCCGCCAAAATTTCTGGCGGTATAGTAGTCGATCAGGAATGCTTTGCAATGGCCTATATGCAGGTAGCCGTTGGGTTCGGGTGGCAGCCGGGTGCGGACATAGGTGAAGCGCCCGGATTTCAGATCCTTGGCGGTCTCTTCGATGATGAAATTGCTGGGGCGGGGCGTTTCGTTTGAATCCATCTCGTGGTCCTTTTGGCTTATAATCTCGCAGGAATACCTTACATAATATCGCGTGTATTATAACAAACCTGACTGTGTTCTCTGGAGGCAGATATGGCAGAACGGAGAAATGAGCGTGCGGATTTCCTGGGCACCTATTTCAATAAGGATTCAGTCTTGCGCCTTTCATGGGCAGCGAATATCGTCGGCTGGCTGCTCCTGGCGGCATATATCCTTGAATGGAGTTATTCCCAATGGCAAAGTATTTATAATTCCATGACGGGAGGGTATCCGCTGGATATTAATTTCATTCTATTCAGCCTGCCGCGCCTGTTGCAGGGTATCATGTTGCTGGTCATCCTGCAGGCAGTGTCGAAGGTGCTGCTGATCCTGCTCGACATCGAGGATAATACACGCCGCGCGGCGCGCGATTGACCAACCCTTGCCTGAAAGTCCGCGGCATGGTAGAATACCGCCCGCTCATGATTTTGGGGGCTCGTCTAATGGCAGGACAACTGACTCTGGATCAGTTTGTAGAGGTTCGAATCCTTTGCCCCCAGCCTGGAAACACTCCTTTCGAGGGGTGTTTTTCTTTTTAACTTCTGTTAACCGGGCTTCTATAGACAGAGAGTGTCT